>CAZYIR010000043.1:0-7343 GCA_964647165.1 uncultured Candidatus Peribacteria bacterium | reverse complement strand
TCAACAGAGCTAATATTGTCATCAAAATCATTGATAGTTATTCCTAATTTAGCTAGAGGTTCAGGGATTGAAGATTTAGCTTTTCCAATCAAGGAATTAAAAGGATTTTTAATGATGTCTTGAATTAGATTTTTCCCTTGCGCTTGGTTTTTTGCTTGGGCTTCCATTCGAGCCTTTAAGTCACCAATTCCGTCTTGAAAATTTATCAATAAATCTTTTATAGAAAATTTCCCAGCTCCAGTAGCTAATTCACCGTTCATACTATTATAAAATTTCATATTTAAGAAAAAATCTGGCAAAAGTTCTTGATAATTGTTTTCATCTATAGTTTTTTTTCCAAAGTATTCTTGCAGATCGGCTGAAAAATTTCGCGGAGGATAATATTCCGCGAAAAATCGAGATAATTCTTTATTTTCTTTCCATAGTTTTTCCATTTCGGATTTTATTTCTTTTGTTTCAGAAGGATTAGAGGTAGTATTTTCGGCAATAAATTGTTTTATAGCCTCATCAATATTTTCTGATTTGTTTTTAGGGTTTTGTCTAGCTAATTGAGCAAATTCTTGAAGCATAATTCCAATATCAAATCCTGAATTAACTAAATTTTCGCGGAGAATTTCTAAAATTTCTTCTCCTAGGACTAATTTTTCACTGGAAGTTTTATTTGAAGTTTTTAAAACAGTTAATTTATCACTAGCTTCAGTTAAAGTTTTTTTAAGTGCTTCTTGTATCTTTTTCAGTTGTTCAGAAGGATTTTTAATTTTTAAAAACCCTGCGAAAATAGCTTCTATATTTTTTATATCAATAATTTCCCTTGCTTTTAGCATTTCATCTAAATCCAAGATATCATCGGCATCGGTTTTGTTATCGATAATATCGGTCAACCCAATGGCTTTTTTTAGTTTTTGTCTTTCTGTTTCCTGTGAAAAAATATCTTCAATTGTTTTTTCAACAAGTGATTCTTTAATGTTTTTAAGTGGTTTTTTACCGGACAAAAGATCTTTTCGGAAATTATCTAATTCTTGATAAGAATCATTAAGAACTTTTTCTGTGTCAATGTCTTTTTTTAAATCTTCAAAGTTTTTAATTGATTTTTGCTTAACCAAATCCTTCAATTTCGTTAAGTTATTTTGAAATTTTTCAGCTGAATCATTCAGCCAAATAAATTTAGCTTTATTTTCCGCGAAATTTTGGTTGTAAAGGTTTTTCATTTTATAATTTGGCTAATTCAGCTGCGAAAGCTTTATCAAAATTGTCTTGTTCAATTTTTTCGCGGCGTTTAATCGCGTTGTCCACCGCCTTAATTTTTTTCATAGTGATATTTTCAGGTTGGAATAGGTTTTGCCTACGATTCCCTCGTTTTCGGTGCCAGAATTTTTGATGATATTTTCGAAACATTTGAATATTTATTAAATAATCTTGAGATTATACCTGAAATTTCGCGAAAAATCAAATAAAACCTCTTAATTCCTCTCCTTATGTTTTTTTTGTTTGTCTAATTGCTGGATAGATGTTTTCTTTCCTTGCGAAAGAACGCCAGAGAGATATAATTTCCGCGAAAAAATGAATAAACAAGAAGCAGAAATTCGAATCGCCAAACTCCGCGAAAAAATCTTGGAAGCAAATCAGGCTTATTTTAACGAGAACCGCGAAATTATTCCGGAATCTGTACGAGATCAGCTCAAAAAAGAGTTGATTTCTTTGGAAACGCAATTCCCAGACCTGATTTCCCAAAGTTCGCCAACACAAAGAGTTGGCGCACCTCTGACAAGTAAACTTCCCAAAATTACGCATAAATCGCGGAAATTTTCGTTGGCGGATATTTTTGACGCAACTGAAGCTCGCGAATTTGACGCACGCGTGAAACGATTTTTGAAAACGGATAAAATTGAGTATTCTTGTGAACTTAAAATAGATGGAATAAATGTGACGATTTGGTACGAAAACGGGAAGCTTGTGCGCGCGGTTTCTCGCGGAGATGGAAAAATCGGCGAAGATATCACACATACAATTCGGACTTGCAAAAATTTACCACTGCAACTTCCGCATAACATTGATTTAGAAGTCAGCGGAGAATGTTTTATTGCTAAACAAAATTTCGCGAAAATAAATACCAAATCCCGCGAAATTTTCGCAAATTCCCGAAATTTAACAGCGGGAACAGTACGACAGCTTGATCCGCAAATTGCCGCGGAACGATATTTGCAAATGTTTTTATATACTTTGGGAGAATTTGATTTTTCGCGTGTTTCTGATGAAAATTTCGCGGGATTTAAAATCAAAAACCAGTCCGACTTGTTCAAATTTTTTGATCAGGAGGGACTGCCACACGAAAACGATTTTCAAGTTTTTGATAACATAGAAAAAGTGATCAAATTTTGTGAACAATGGTCTGATAAAAATTTTCGCGAAAAATTATGGTACGACATTGATGGAATTGTGATAAAAGTTCACGATTTTAATTTACGCCAAAGATTGGGTTATACCGCAAAAACCGCGAAATATGCAGTGGCGTGGAAGTTTCCTGCCGAAGAAAAATACACGAAACTTCTCGATATTCATTTTCAAGTTGGACGAACGGGCGCCATTACACCAGTTGGTATTTTATCACCGGTAGAAATTGCCGGTTCGACAGTTTCGCGGGCAACTTTGCACAATGCGGACGAAATTTCGCGAAAAAAAATTAAAATTGGCGATACGGTAATTATTCGCAAAGCAGGAGACATTATCCCCGAAATTCTTGAACCGATTGAGGATTTACGAACAGGCGAAGAAAAAGAAATTAAATTCCCGCGAAATTGTCCGGAATGTGGTGAGGTTTTAGATAATTCAGAAAAAATTACGCGTTGCTTAAATCCGGATTGTCCCGCGCGACACCGCGAAAATCTTCTTTACTTCGCGAAAACTCTCAAAATTGACGGACTTGGGGAAAAAACAATTAACGCCTTAATTGAACTGGATTTAATTCATACGCCGGTTGATTTTTGGAAACTCGATCAGTTTGATTTGATACAACTGCCGGGATTTAAATTTAAAAAAGTTGAAAATCTCTTGCTAGCGCTTGAAAAACGAAAAAAACTCGCTTTATCGGAAATTTTCGCGGGCTTGGGAATTAGATTGGTTGGTGCGGAAAATGCAAAAATTTTTGCTGAATTTTTTCGCGGGAAATTTGGAGAATTTGATTTGGAGAAGTTTTTGGAAATTATAAAAAAGCCAGAACAATCCCCTTTAACGCCCCCTTGTCAGGGACAGAACTACGGAAAAAATTCCGCGAAATTTTCACTGGAAGAATTAGTGGCAATTGACGGAGTTGGAGAAAAAGTAGCAAAAAGTTTTTACCAATTCTTACACACCGATAGAACACAAAAAATGTTCAAAGATTTAAAAGAGCTAGGAATAGAGTTAGTTTGGCAACAAAAGAAATTAGACGGAGTTTTCCACAATAAGAAAATCGTGATTACTGGATCTTTCGCGGGAATTTCGCGAGACGAATTAAAGAAAATTATCACTCAAAATGGAGGAAAAGTTTCTTCGGCTGTTTCTTCCGCCACAGATATTTTGCTTGCTGGTGAAAAAGCTGGTTCTAAACTAAAAAAAGCGGAAGAATTAAAAATTGAAATCTGGGATGAAGCAAAATTCCGCGAAATTTTTCCCGCAGAAAAAAAAGAGGGGGATAATTTAAGTTTGTTCTAATAGTTTTCTTAAAAGTTCCATATTTCGCGGATTATTTAAAACCGCTCGCGTAAAAGTTCCCCAACAACCTGCGTAATTTTGAAAATTCCGCGAATTTTTCAAAACCGCTTCTACTTTTTGAGGAGTAGAATTGAATTCATTGGCCAGTATTTCCAAGTTTGCTCGATAAGCACCACATCTTACATGATTTTTCGCGGAACAAGATAATTTGACCGTCATTTTTAGTTAGGATTCATTGCTTTTCTTAAAACTTCAATAACTTTTAGAGGAACTTTTCCGCTAAGTTGTTGAAACTCAACAGGCTTAAACCCTTCTTTGCTAGGATCTACCCCTCTACCTCGTAATTCTTTTTCACTTACGACTTGGTCAGTACCGGGAAGTTCATACCATTTTTCTTCATTTTCGTTTTCCATGCTTGCATTGTATACTAATTTCACAAAAAGGTCAAGAAAACAAAGATTTCCAATTTATAACCGAATATAGTAAAATTTCGCGGGAATTTATCACTCCCTTCAATCTCCCTTATCAGGGGAAAAATAATAAGAAAAAAATGGCAAAAAAAATATTGGTTACTGGTGGAGCGGGATTTATTGGTTCGAATTTCATTCATCATGTTTTGAAAAATCGCGACTGGGAAGTTGTAAATTTAGATCTATTAACTTATGCGGGGAATCTCGCGAATTTAAAGGATATTGAAAGCTTGCCGAACTATAAATTTGTTCAAGGGGATATTGCTGACCGAGATTTTGTGTTTGATTTATTTTCCCGCGAAAAATTCGATGGTGTGATTAATTTCGCGGCGGAAACTCATGTGGACCGTTCGATTGAGGATTCTGATCCGTTTATTCAAACCAATATTGTCGGAACGCATGTTTTACTTGAAGCCACGCGAAAATTTGAAGTTCCGCGTTATCACCAAGTTTCCACTGATGAAGTTTATGGAGATTTGGGAGATAATTCGCGAGATTTTTTTACGGAAGAGACTCCGCTAGCGCCAAATTGTCCGTATGCGGCAGCGAAAACTTCCGCGGATTTACTCGTCAAATCGTGGCACGAAACCTACGGAATTTTCGCGACAATTTCACGGTGTTCCAATAATTACGGACCATATCAGTTTCCTGAAAAATTAATTCCGTTTTTCCTTTTCCGAGCGATGAAAAATGAAGATCTCACTCTTTACGGTGACGGAAAAAACATTCGCGACTGGTTGTATGTTTTGGATCACTGTGAGGCGATTTTGAATATTTTTGAAAATTCGCAAGCGGGCGAAATCTGGAATATTGGCGGACACAATGAAAAAACAAACTTGGAAATTACCGAATTAATTCTCAAACACACTAATTCAAAATCAAAAATTAAGTTTATTGAAGACCGAAAAGCGCACGACCGACGATACGCGATTGACGCGAGCAAAATTTCGCGGGAATTGGGCTGGACACCAAAACACACTTTTGAAGAAGCTTTACCGCTGACGATTGAGTGGTATTTGAAAAATAAGGACTGGGTTGCGGATTGTCGCGCGCAGATGTGATTTCCGCGAAAAATAAGTTTTTAGAAAATTTACTAATCTTTATTGTTTTTTTGGTTTTAAAAGATGGAAATTATATAAATAAATTTACGAATTTATCAATCCCGATTGTTAATAATCCCACCAAAACACCGGCAATTGTTAAACCGATAGAAATAAATTTCATTGATTTCCAATAGGATAGGCCAAATAAATAAGCAATTAAGGCTCCTGTCCAACCGCCACTTCCGGGCAGAGGAATAGCGACAAATAAAATTAAGGCAATTTCTCCCCAACGAGAAATTTTACCAGAATATTTATGACGAGTGTGTTTGAAAATTATTTCTAAAATTTCGCGGAAAACCGCGATTTGCCAAAAGAAATTCACAATCAACGGTAGAAGCAATAAAACTAAAGCAACAACAAAAATATTTCCTAAAATTCCTGCCAAGACAATTAGCCAAATGTTTAAATCAAATTGCGCATAACCAAACGGAATTGCTAATCGTAATTCTGTCAGTGGTATCATTGCCGTTAAAAATATTTGCCAAATTCCGTTTAACATCTCTTGAATGTTATTTTTTCGCGGAAGTTTGTCGAACGGACTTGTTGATTTTAAAAAATCTGCCTCATCCCTGCGCGAATTAATTTTTGATTAAGATCTAAACCTTTTAGATAACAATTTTCATCAATTACGGAATATGAAATATGGCAATTTTTTAAAGTTGTATTGGGATAAATAATTACATTATGTAGTTTGCAATTTTCAATAACACAATTTTTACCAATAAAAACTTTTCCCGAATATTTATTATTTTTTTCGCGGGATTTTTTAGAAATTAAAATGTGCTCTTTTTGTAATTTTTGATGTGCTTCCAAATAACTTTCAAAACTCCCAATATCAAACCAGTCTCCTGTTATAACCTCTGCCAAAACCTTTTTTCCTCGCAATAAAAGTTCGGGGAAAATTCCACCTAAAGCATCAGGTGATTTTTTCGCGAAATTATGCAAAATCGGTAAAAGATTTTTTCCGATCGCCATAAATCCAGTAGAAACGGATTTGGAAGTGGGATTTGTTGGTTTTTCCGCGAAATTTATCACTTGTCCATTTTTTATTTCCAAAACTCCAAATTTTCGCGCTTCAAAAAGCGAAGAAACCTCACGAGCCGCTATTTTCGCCTGATTGTCTGTGCAAAAAAGTTGTTCAATCTTGAGATTTGGAAGAATATTATCCCCAGCAAAAATTAAAATAGTTTCTTGAATATTTTTTTCGCGAGAAACGGCAGAAATTGCTCCTAAAGCACCAAGTTTTTGTCCATCAGAATAGGCATCTTCGCAAAAAATTTCTACATTTTCGCGTCCTAAGTTTTTGAGTTCTGTCTGAAAATCCGCGAAAAATTTGGAATTTGTTAATAAAATAGTTTCCATATCCGTTGGGATTTTTTCTAAGATATGTGCTAGAATTGTTTTTCCGTTAATTAGTAAAAGCGGTTTGGCGCGATTTTCGCAAAGTGGCCATAATCTCGTTGCAAACCCTCCAGCTAAAATTAGTGCTTTCATTGTTCTAATTCTAATAAAAAGAACTACTTTTACAAAAAAATAAATTCATCGCTTTCCTCTAAAAAACATATCCAAGTAAAACAAAAAACAAAATCAAATAAACCCTGTTTTAATGTGATTTTTCGCGGAATTTTACTTGAATTTTAAGTAATTTTCAGGTAAAATGTCTTGATGCATAAATATATAAATATTACTAAAAAATACTTCAAGGCCACTTTCTGGCTGTTTTTATGCATATTTTTTGCAAGTAGCAATACTTATGCTTTTATGGTGAGTGGAGGAGGCAACAATTTACGAATTGTGCAAAGCAATCAAGCAAAATCCGCGAATTTCCAAGTTAATGCAAAATTAAAACCCACTGCGAGTGGAAATATTGTTTTAGCTAGTGCTAATTCAACAAGTTCAACATCTTCTACTACAAATACAAATGCTACTCCTACTACAGGTGGTTCTGATGGAAGTAGTCCTTATACGGGAACTGCTGATTGGAGTAAAGTGGGGCGGTCGCAACAAATTACGGAGCAACGAAAATTAGCAAAAACAAAAGAAGAAATTCAACACGCTTCAGCTCCTAAAAAAGAGGAAA
>CAZYIR010000042.1:0-3426 GCA_964647165.1 uncultured Candidatus Peribacteria bacterium | reverse complement strand
TTCGGTAGGCATTTTTTCGCGGAAATCATTATTTATACCAAACTTTAAGCGTGGGAATTCTTGCGTATTCAAAACTGAAATAATGTTTTTAATTCCGTTGTGTCCGCCCGATCCGCCTTTTTCGCGCCACCGAAATTTACCAAACGGCAGGTCTAAATCATCAGAAAAAACTATAATTTTTTTCGCGGGGATTTTATAAAATTGGGTTACGGCCAGAACCGATTTTCCCGAAAGATTCATATAAGTTTCTGGTTTAAGTAAAATGGTTTTTTCACCGGCAATTTCACCTGTGGCAATTTGTCCAAAAAATTTTTTTTCAAAACGGAAAGGATTTTGAGCGGTATGGGAACATATCAAGTGGTTTTTCGCGAGAAAATCAACAGCCATCGCGCCTAAATTATGTCGCGTATTTTTATATTTTTCTCCGGGATTTCCCAAGCCAATAATTAATCTCATCAAAACTATTTTACTTTAAAGTGTTTTAAAAAGAAAATTTCCCATCAGGTCTTTTTAATTTGGTTGAAAAATCTCCGCGAAATTTTTGACAAATTTAATTTCATTATTAACATCGCGCCGATGATAAAAGTAGTAATCAGAGACGGCGAATCAGCAGACCGCTTAATTAAAAGGTTTTTGCGACATGTAAAAAATCGCGGTTTATTGCAAGAATTTCGGAAAAATCGTTATTTTTCTCAAAAGCCAACTAAAAAAGAAATTCGCGAAGCAGCTATTTCTCGCGAAAAATATCGAGCTATTAACAAAAAGAAACAGTTTTTGAGCTAGTTCGAGCGAGTTATGTCAGAAATAAACACTTTGAAAAACACTGAAAATCTCCAAACTGTCGGGGATTTTTTAAATTTCGCGGTAAAATATTTTGCCTTTCCTCTCTCGACAGAAGAGACCGAAAAGGAGACAGAAAAAACATTTTTAAATCCGCAGTTAGAAGCTGAAATGCTCTTAAGTTTTGCGCTTGGAAAAGAGCGAGTTTGGCTCAGAACGCACCAAGATTACATTTTGAATGCAAAAGAATCGGCAAAGTTCCGCGAAATTATCGAACGCCGAAAAAATAATGAGCCATTGGCGTATATTCGGGGCTGGAAAATATGGTGTGATATGAAAATTGTAGTTTCACCAGATGTTTTAATTCCGCGTGACGAAACTGAGATTTTGGCAAACTATATTTTGAAAAATTCGCGAAATTTTAAACCAAAAACAATTCTTGATGTTGGTACGGGGAGCGGGTGTTTGGCAATTTTTCTCGCGAAAAAATTTCCGAGAACGGAAGTAACCGCTTTAGATATTTGCCCCAAAGCACTAAATATCGCGAAAAAAAATGCACAAAATCAGCAAGTGCAAATAAAGTTTTTACAATCTGATTTATTGGAAAAAATTTCGCGGAAAAATTTTGATATAATTGTTGCTAATTTACCTTATGTTCCGGAAAACATATCAGTCAGTAAAGATGTTCGAAAAGAACCGGCACATGCTATTTTTAGCGGAGCAGACGGTTTGGATTTGATTCGTAAGTTGGCAGAACAATTAAAATTTCGCGAAATTTTGTTTCGCGAGCTTTGGTTGGAATTTTGGCCAGCTCAAGAAACTGAAATTAAAAAAATTTTCGCGGAATATAATGTGGAGTTTTTACCTGATTTGGGCGGAGATACTTATTTCGCGAAAATTACGATGAAAAAATAAAATTTCGCGAGATTAGCGAGGAACAAAGATATTCGTTCTCTATTTTCGCGAAAAATTCAGAATAAATATTGAAAAATAGCTTTTGATAGGGTATAATTGCCCGATGACAAATTTTTTACCAGCACCAGTTTTCTCACTTTTAATTTCCACATTACTTGGAGCAGTCCTTGGGGTTCGTCGTGAAATGGATGTTCGCGAAAATAAATCAAAAGTGGCTTTTATGGGGGTTCGAACAACAATCCTATTAACCATTTTGGGAACGGTTTCAACACTTTTCCCAACAATGCCTTATTTGCCAGTGGTAATTTTCGCGGGAATTTTTGTACTAATTGCAATCGGTTATGCCCATGGCTCATTTTCGTTAAACAAAATCGGAATGACTTCAGAATTCGCGGGATTAACAACCTTTTGGATTGGAGTTTTAGCGGGAATGGGAAACTTTACAATTGCGATTTTACTAACAATTTTTCTCGCGGTTTTGAAAGAATTTCGCGACGATTTACATAAATTTGTTCATACTTTGACCGTTGAGGAAAATCGCGGAATGGTACAACTTTTAGCACTTTCCGGAGCGATTTTGCCATTTTTACCAAACGAAGCAATTGATCCGTGGGGAGTTTTTGTCCCATTTAATATTTGGCTTTTGGTAATTTTAATTTCAGGACTGGAATTTGTTGGGTATTTTTTAACAAAATATTTTGGTTCAAAAGGAGGAGTTCCCATGACGGCCTTTCTGGGAGCGCTTGTTTCCAGTACGGCCGTAACAGCGGCCTTTGCTGAAAAATCGCTAAAAATTAAAAAATCGGGAATTCTCGCGGTGGGAATTATTTTAGCTATGGGGGTAATGCAAATTCGCGTGCTTTTGGAAGTTTTTTTATTGGGAACGGGAGAATTTCGCGGAGTTTATTTATTGATACCGTTGGCTATGTCCATTTCCAGTTTTATTCTGGCGTATTTATCATTTAGAAAATTTTCAAAAAACAAAAAAGAAGTTGCCACCACCAATCATGAGGTAAAAGTATCTAGTCCGTTTGAGATTGGACCAGCATTAAAGTTTGGGGCAATTTTTGTCGTAGTTTTATTCGCGATAACTTTTGGTAAAAAATATTTAGGAAATTTAGGAGTTTATGGAGCGGCGCTTTTATCGGGGTTGGTTGATATTGACGCGGTGGTTCTGTCTAGTATTGAAGCGGTTAAACAAGGAGAATTGCCAGTAAAAGTCGCGGAAACTGCGATTTTCCTCGGATTATTGATGAATTCGGTTATCAAAATTGCTTATGTAGCAGTTCTCGGTTCTAAAGATTTAACGAAGAAAATAACGGTTGGAGTTTTAGCGGTTGGTTTAATCGGAGTATTGGCATTTGTTTTTGTTTAATTTAAATCCCGCGAAAAAATGGAAAAAATAATATCAACTGACGAGAGAGAGGTTCTTTTAATTATTGATGTAAATGAAGACTTAAATGAATTAAAACTTAATGAAGATAGAAAATCTGAATATTCCGATTTTTTAGATAGATTAGAAAAAACAATTAAAGAATGTCATTCAAAATATTGGGAAATTATATATCTACCAAATCATAGATGTGATTTTTCGGTTTATGAAAAATTTAAAACAAGTAAAGAAAATTATAGTGATAGATTTAAAGAACTGTCTAAACGATTTCCTTTTTTACAAAGGTTTCCTAATACAGAAATGCATGTTGCTTTAGATCCAAAAGAAATTGATAAAAT
>CAZYIR010000041.1:0-2178 GCA_964647165.1 uncultured Candidatus Peribacteria bacterium | reverse complement strand
CGCTAATTATTTTGTTTTTTTTGCAGACGATTTAAGGGTTGTCTGGCGTTGAATCAATTTTTCTAAAGACCAGTATTCTTTCAGTTTTTTGGATATTTTGGTTTCCAGGATTTTTAAAAATTTTAAGGAATCGGTAGCTTTTTTATTAACAATTTCTTGAACAGTGTTTGAGAATTCTTGTTTAAACAATTCTTTATCCAGTGGAATAAAGTTGTTTCTCGCGAATTTTGCTTGTCGTACCCAAAATCCAAGTTCCGGTTCTGAAGCTTGTTCAACAATTAAATCCAAACGTGCAGTTGGTAATTTTGTGGCGTTATGAAAACTACTTGCTACTTCTTTTTTCGCGAGAAATTTTAGAAACTTCCAAGACAAGTCAGGGTGTTTAGCTGTCCGTGGAACCGCAAACCCCAAGACTTTAGCTACTACCATCTTATTTCCTTCCGCTATTTGTGGAAAAAAATCCGCGCGAATATTTTTTTCTGAAATATGATATCCGTCTCGCGTATTCCAATTATTGATTAATTTTTTGATTTTCTCCAAATCTCGCGAATACCCAAAAACCATAGAAGTTTTCCCTTGAATAAATGTTCTAAAATCCCGCCAAGGATCATTTTTGTCAGCTAACATTTCATTCCAAGAGTAATTTTTATATTGTGGTTTGGCAAAACTGGTAAAAAAATTAACGGCTTCCTCGCCAAAATTTTTTCGCGAACCATTGGGAAGCACGCCTGAACTAGAAGCTAAAATTGAAGTAGCTCCATCAGGACTGAAAAATTTCGCGCCCATTTGTAAAAAAATGTTTTCTAAGATTTCAAATCCATAATTTAAATTATCCATTCGACCAATAGCCGCTCCGGAAACAGAAAATCGCGTAATTGAATTATCTGTTTTGGTTAATTTTTCCGTATCTTCGCGAAATTCTTGCCAAGTTTCTCCTGGGGAATTCCTATTTAAAAGGCGAGTAACAAAATGGTCTTCATTAAAAATTAGAGCTAAAGAATCAACAGCTAGTGGGACTCCATATATTTCTCCATCTTGAATCATAGCTTCACTTGCTGCTTTTACAAAAGTCGCGGCAAATCTTTCGGCGGTAAATCCTTCAGATTGAGTTAGAGGAACCAACTTATTTTTATTTTTATAAATCCATTCTCCAGTGGTAAAAATCACATCAGGACCTTCTCCGGCAGCCATTTTATCAAGCAGTGTTTTTTGGAGAAATTCTTCTGATGAAAACTTAATAACCTTAATTTGTAAACCAGCTGCATTTGTTTTGGAGATAAATTCTCTCCCCAGAGCATCAATTGCTTCGTCTTCATCAGCAGTCCAAATCTGCATTTTATAATTTTGTCCAGCTGGAATTACTCGTCCTTTATTGGGATCTTTTTTTTCGCATCCAGAAAATCCAAACATTACTGCCAATAAAGTAATTCCCGCGAAAAATTTTTTCATTTTGTTTTTTTAAAAAGCTTTTCAATAATAGAAAAATCTCATGAAACTTTCAACATTTTAAAGAAAAACAACTTTTTAAGACAAAAATTTTCGCGGAACTTTAAGCTACTCCGTTTGCTTTCAAAATTGATTTTAAGTCTTCCTCACTTTTCGCGTACTCCAAAGCAACTTCTTTAGAAATAATTTTATTAATAACCAGCCCGGCCAGCGATTGTTCCAGTTGAACCATTTGTCCGGAATCATCGGTTTGCAAGGCAGTTGGGATTTGAAATATTTTATTTGTTCGAATGTAATTGGCAATAGCGTAATTATTAACCAAAACTTCATAAGCCAAAGTAAGTCCGCCGGCAATTGTTGGAACTAAAGTTTGAGCAATAACCATAGAAAGAGTGCTGGCTAATTGTGAACGCACTTGTCCTTGTTGTTCTGCTGGGAAAATATCAATAATTCGCGAAATTGTTTCAGGACCGTTGTTCGTGTGAAGAGTTGAAAAGACTAAGTGTCCGGTTTCTCCCATGGTTAAAGCTGCGGAAATGGTTTCATAATCACGCATCTCTCCAACCAACAAAATGTCGGGATCTTCTCGTAAAGCGGCTTTAATTCCGTCTTTAAAACTCAAAACATCGCGCCCAATTTCTCTTTGTTGAATAACGGAATTATTTGATGGCAAAAGAAACTCAACGGGATCTTCGATTGTAATAATATGATCGGCTCTTTTCCGCGAAATTT
>CAZYIR010000040.1:0-2436 GCA_964647165.1 uncultured Candidatus Peribacteria bacterium | reverse complement strand
GGTAAATTTTTATCAAAATACAAAAATTCTAATAAATAATTTAATAGCTTTTCCGCGTCGTCAAAACTTGTTTTAGTGAAATCTTTTTGACTGTTTTTGATAGTAATGGTTGTCATTTTTTAAATTTTAAACACTTATATTATATCTTTTTCTATGAATGAATCAATTTCCCGCGAAATTATGAAACCTTTTTCACAACCTGTGGTTGATCAAGTTTCCAGTTTACATATTTTTGCTGAGCAATTCCAAATAAAGTTGAAGTTAACCAATAAATTCCGACAGCCGCGGGGAAACTTCGCGTAAAGAACGCAATCATAAGTGGCATTCCCCACTGCATCACAACATTCATTTGTTCCATTTGTCCGCTCATTCCTTCTTTTTTCGCGGGTTTTCCGCCAGATTTTTTCTTTTTAGAAATGAACGACAATTTAATCGCAATCCACTGAGCTACTCCGACAATTATCGGCAATACATATAAATTTCGTTTTAATAAATCCATTCCCAAAAACCAGTTATTTACATCGGTGATATTTATTCCACTTTGGAAAGAATACAAAAGATGCGACAAATGTGGAGAAAGTCCGTCTCGCACAATGTAGTAAACTCCCAGCATAATTGGAATTTGAAATAACATTGGTAAACAAGACGACATTGGTGAAATCTTATGAGTTTTATAAAGTTCCATAGTTTTCATAGCAATTTTTTGTTGATCCCCCGCGAATTTTTTCTTAATTTCTTCCAGTTTTGGTTGTAGTTTTTGTAAAGCTCGTTGTGATTTCATCGCTTTCTGATTAGGTACAAAAAGCAATAACCTCACCAAAATAGTTAATAATACAATACTCCAGCCCAGTGATTTATTTGGCAAATGTTGAGTAAAGAAAACCAGTAAATTAAAAAGAGGCTTTGTAATTAGGGAACGGAATAACTGACGCATTGTCCCTGGTTTTTCATAAGTGAAAGGAGCTGACTCAACAACAACTTTTTCACCATCTTTGTCGAAAGTAAATTCCGCGAAATATTTTCCTTCTTCATTAAAAATATCGTTAGAAAAATCCGGAATAGTAAACCGAGTTTTTTGATTATTTTCCAGAGTAAATTCCGCGATTTTTTTATTTTCACAATTTGCAAAATTCTCAATTTCAAAGCGTTTTCCATTAACAAGTTTATAAAACTTTAAAGTTGATTCTTCTGTTTCACACGGTGAGGTAAATGAAATTTTCGCGGGACTTTGGTTTTCTATCTCAAAGACAACCAAATTCCCCAAAACAACTTCATCTTTTAGTGTTTTTACAGAAACTACTTGCTGTTGTGCGGGAACCGCCTCTTCTTTTTTTGGCGCGAAAAAATACTGATACGCCATCATAATGATATAAAACACTGCAAACCAAGTAATAAAACTTTTTAAGAACTGGGAAGTTTTTTCTTTATCCATTTTTTAATTTTTTAATTTTTGTACAAGTTTCCGGCACGCTTGAATTAATTTTTCGCGTTCGGTAAATTTGTCGGCTCCTTTGTAGATAAAAATTATATTTTTGTCCATAATTTCTCCCAGTAAATTTTCGCGGAAAATTTCATATATTTGTCGTCGGAGACGATTTCTGATTACCGCCTTTTTAGATATTTTTTTTCCAACAACCACAGCGAAACGAGGATTTTGATTATATCGAGTGGGAGACACCAAAAAAGTAAACCCATCAATGTGAACTCGTTTTGATTTACGAAAAACCAGATTAAAAATTTTAGTTGTAAAACGGTAGAGTTTAGCTAGCATTTTTCCGCGAAATTTTTAAATATAAAAAAAGCTTTTGAAAAAAATTCAAAAGCATTTTAGGTTTTACTTTAAACTAAGTCCAAGGCGTTCTTTTTGGAGCAACTGATAATTTTTTACGACCTTTGGCTCGACGAGCTTTAATTACATTTTGTCCACCATTAGTTCGCATTCGCGCACGGAATCCGTGAGTTCTTAATCGTTTTCGCCATCGTCTTTTTGCTAACATTTTAATGATTTTTTATTGAACGCGCGGAATTTAGGTAATTTAAGCCAGTCTGTCAATAATTTTTCGCGGAAATTTTGCCAAAGTGTTTTAAATTTTTAAAATGCGGACGATGCGTTCTGATTCTGCATATAATTCTAAAAATGTTTTTGTTCTGGTAATTATTTTTGTTATTGTTTTTTCTTTGTTGTATAGTTTGGGGTCTTTTTTTCATGAAAGTAATAAAATAAATCAAGAAATTGAATCTATTCGTCAAGCCAACGATCAGACATTAAAAGAAATAGAAGAAAAAAAAGAATATTTAGAATACTTAAAAACAAAAGAAAGAATTGATAAAGAAGCTAAAATGCAAATGGGAAAAAAATTACCGGGAGAACAGGTTTTGGTATTTGTAGAAGAGAAATTAGATTTAACTCCACCCGATTTTTCCCGCGAAAATTCA
>CAZYIR010000039.1:0-6442 GCA_964647165.1 uncultured Candidatus Peribacteria bacterium | reverse complement strand
TTATCAGCAAAAATTTTCGCGAGAAATTTGTTATCGGCATTGAAAAAAACTTTTTCCGTGCAAGCTTCAGCCAACTCAAATTTCCCGTCAACAATGTTTTTTTGCGAGCCAAACAAAGCGAGATGTTGATTGTTTATTCCGGTTAAAATTCCTATTTCTGGTTGCAGAAATTTACAAACGGTTGCAATTTCTCCTCGCCGATAAGCCCCAATCTCAATTACCAAAAACCGTTTTTTTGGTTTTTGATTACTTGGGGAAAAAGAACTAAAAAATTCGCGAAATTTTAAAATTAATCTGGCAATCGCCACCTCTGTGTTTTGGTTTTCAGGATTGGTTAGAACGGCCGATTCCCCAAACTCTTTCTTCAAAAGATGAGTTAAAATTTTTCGCGTGGAACTTTTTCCATAACTTCCCGTAATACCAATTCGTTTAATCCCCGCTTGCGAAAGGGAACGGGAATTTACAGAATTTTTTGAAACCGAATTTGATGTAGATATATTCGTTGTGTTTTCAGTTTCGGACATGGAATTCTGAATAATTTCGCGGGCTTTTTTGTATAATTTTCTTTTTTTAAAATTCACCGGAATTGCAGACAAAAAAACAGCAATCCCGACATAAATCCATAAAAATCTCTCATAAATCAAAATTTTCCAATAAAAATTCAATTCGGCAAAATCTCGCGAAATTTTACAAAACCAAGTTTCAGGACCACAAATTTGAGCAAAATAATGGTCACTAAAATAATCAAAAACTATTAAAAAAAGTGTTAGAAAAATTATTAAAAAAATTCGCGGAGAAAATTTTGGTCGAGGAAAAATCCCGCGAAAAAACCATAAATTCCATAGATTTTTTCGACCATCTGCTGTCGTAAAATACGCTTTAAGTCTGTCCCAACGATATTCACGAAGTTGCCAATTTTGCAAATGCCAAAAAAAAGTTCGAATAAAAATTAAAGAAAATAAAACCGTAAATCCGATTGATAATAAATTCATCTGTAATGATTATATAAATTTTGCTTGGAAAAGATAAATTTTCGCGGGATTCGGGATTTTGACTTTATCAAAAACGAAGTTTAAACTTTTAAAGATGAAAAAGTTTTCCAAAATTGCTTTCGTTATAACAACCTTAAGTTTAAGTTTATCAACAGCTTATGCGGCGATTCATGCCAATCTTTTCTTGCGGCAATCTGATTTACAATATTCAACCAACGGACAATTAATTATCAAACAAGGAGAAACTGCGCGAGTTTATTTACAGACACAAAACGATAGCACTGAAGATTTTATCGGCTGGGTTACTTTTCGTGATGTCCCGACACAAACAATCTTGCGAGCAAATTTACCTCTTTATGTTCGTGGAAATTCAACAGACTTTTTGTGGGTTGATTTAAATTTTTTAAGTCCCAGTGAATACAATATAGAAGCCCTGATTACAAGTGATTTTTGGTCAGACGAGGCCGTTATCCAAGAATCCGCGAATTTACAATTAATTAACGATATTGATACTGATGGAGACGGAATTTTCAACAGCGAAGATCCCGATGATGATAATGATGGTGTTCTAGATAATCAAGATAGTTTTCCCTTTGATGCCAGTGAAACAATTGACACAGATTACGACGGAATTGGGAATAACGCCGATTTAGATGACGATAATGATGGACTGGAAGATTTCGCGGAAATTGAAATCGGCACAGATCCATTGAATCCGGATACTGATGGCGACGAAATAAATGACGGAGAAGACGCTTTCCCTTTAAATATAAACGAAAATCAAGATACCGACGGGGACGGGATTGGAGATAATGCCGATTCTGATGATGATAATGACGGGGTGATTGATGAGGAAGATGCTTTTCCGCGAAATTCTAATGAATGGGCAGATACTGATGGAGACGGAATTGGAGACAACGCTGATTCCGATGATGATAATGACGGCTTATATGATTTTGAAGAAACCGCTCAGGGAAGTAGTCCAACTTCTTTAGATACTGATGGAGACGGGGTTGTTGATTCGGAAGACGAATTACCGACTGTTGCCGGAGAAAGCAAAGATTTTGACCACGATGGGATTGGAGATAATGCCGATTTAGACGACGATAACGACGGAATTTCAGATGAACAAGAAATTTCGCGGGGACTAGATCCATTTAATGCCGATACTGATGGTGATGGAGTAATTGACGGTGAAGACTCACTGCCTTTGGATGCAAGTGATTCGCGAGATTCTGACCATGACGGAATTGGGAACTTAACTGATCCGGATGATGATAATGATGGATTAACTGATGTTGAAGAACAAATACTAGGAACCAGTCCTTATTACGATGATACTGATGGAGACGGAGTCAAAGATGCTGAAGATAAATTTCCGCGAAATTTTAAAGAAGCTTACGATAATGATGGAGACGGCGTAGGTGATAATGCTGATTTAGATGATGATAATGACCGATTAAAAGATATTGACGAAGATGCTTACAAATGTGATCCGTTTGATCCTGACACAGATGATGATGGACTTTTGGACGGAGAAGAAGTTTTACTCGGAACAAATCCGACAAATAAAGATACTGACCGAGACGGAATAAATGATAAACAGGATCAGATGCCTTTAGATCCGCGAGATTCTATCAACTCGGACGGAACCGGCGCCGGGAACAATCTTGATCCCGACGACGACAACGACGGACTTGCTGATAAAGATGAAGAAAAGTACGGAACAGATCCATTAAATCCGGATACAGATAATGATGGTCTTTTGGATGGTGCGGAAGTTGATTATGGTTCAGATCCGTTAACAATTGATACTGATGGTGATAAATTAGATGATCAACTTGAACACGCAATTGGGACCAGTCCAACCAAACCAGATACTGATGATGATGGAGAAACTGATTTCCGCGAATTATTTATTTTAAAAACAGATCCGCTGGTAAATCCCGCGAAATTTGCTGTTTTAGCGCAAAAAATCAACACTCAACGACTAACCGGAGACCAAAAATTAATGATTTCTAAAAATCTCGCGGAAAAACTGGAAGCAGACAGATTAATTCAAAACAATTCTTCTAAAAACAAAAAAACCGATTCTGTTAAGCTAAAAATTTCCGCGAAAAAAACGTGCCAACAACACAGTAATTGGCTAATAAACATTATTATTTGTTATAAATTATGGTTGCTTTTATTAATCCCGATTCTTTTGTGGACAATAAAAAAAGACGATAAAAAAATCGCGAAAAAGAAAGGGCGCAAAAGGAAAAAGTAAAATTTCGCGGAGCAAAAAACTCATATTTGGGAATCTTTTTTTAGTTCTTTTGACTAAAAATTCATTGTTTTATTTCTCTAAAAAAGAAAAACTTGCAATTTTCGCGAGATTTCTTATATTGCGCGCGTCGTCAAATCAATCTGATTTAAGAGCGATGGGAAGCGACTTCTATTTCTTAATAATTTTCCCAAATGAGTAAAGACAATCTTGTAAAAGAACTATTTGAAAATTTAGTTCACATCGGACACCGAACGGCTAATTGGAATCCAAAAATGAAGCCGTTTATTTACGGATCTAAAAATAAAATTCATATTTTAGATTTAGAACAAACAGCAGATGCTTTAGAAAAAGCACAAAAAATGTTGGGGGCAGTTAAACTGCAAAACAAAAAAGCTTTGTTTGTGGGAACTAAACCACATATTTCTTTGGCTTTACAAAAAATAGTCGCAGACAAGCATTTTACCGTTGATCAAAAATGGCAACCAGGACTTTTGACTAACTTTAAAGAAATTCGCCGAAGAATTGATTATTATTTGAATTTGAAAAAACAATTTGAAACAGGAGAAATCAATAAATATACCAAAAAAGAGATATCTAAACGAAAAAAAGAACTGGATAAATTGGAAAAAATGTATCACGGAGTGGGAGAAATGCGAAAATTACCGGCCATTTTGGTGGTATTGGATGCAGTAGAAAACCGTTTAGCAATCGAAGAAGCATTTTCCGCGAAAATTCCAGTTATTGCGGTTGTAGACAGTGACGGAAACCCGGAAAAAATAAGTTTGGTTATTCCCGGAAATGATGATTCAATGAAATCTATTGGATTTTTGTTAGAAAATCTGGTAAAATCACTAGCGTAAGCTAACAAAAACAAAAATGCCGGATTCTCAAAAACAAACGAAAACTGTTGATAACAGTCAAGAATCAGTGGAAGTTAAAAAATCTGCAGATTCAGTTATCACAGACGAACCTTTGGTGGCTTCTGAATTGGTTCCCAAAGGTGAAAAACTCCTCGCGACTTTGGGGTATTTTGGTCCACTATGTGTTTTACCATTGGCGATTAAACCAAAATCAAAACTTTGCCAACTTCACGGAAAACAAGCTTTGGTGATTTTTATTACTTTTTTGATTTTCTCTTGGTTGGGATGGATTAGCGGTGGATTACAAGTTTTATTAAACATCGTTCAAATTGGAGTTTCTATTTGGGGAATGATGAATGCCTGGAAAGGAAAAGAAAAATTACTACCTTTCTTTGGAGAAATTGCTTCTAAACTTAATTGGTAACAATTTTTTCGCGGAAAATCTAAATTGGTGTTATAATTTTCGCGATTTTTTATCATTCTATTTCTTAATTTTTTAAAAATGTCAGGATTACTAATTATTATCGCTGTTCTCGTCGTTCTTGCTATGTGGGTGATGGGAAAATATAACGGAATCATTGTTCGCAAAAACAAACGAGACCAATCTTTTGCTGATATTGATGTTAGCTTAAAACAACGATTTGATATGATTCCTCAGTTAATAGAAACCGTAAAAGGATATATGAAACACGAAAAAGAAACTTTAGAAAACTTAACAAAAGCCAGAACAAGTTTTTTAAACGCTCAAAATATTGGAGATAAGGTAGCTGCCGACAATATGTTAGCCGGAGCGTTGAAATCAATTTTTGCCGTGGCAGAAAATTACCCAAACTTAAAAGCTAGTGAAAATTTTCAACAATTACAAACAGCCATCGAAGAAATTGAAAACAAATTAGCAACTGCGCGAAAATTTTTCAACGAGATGACCACTCAATACAACACTTATATTCAAATGTTTCCCACAAGTTTTGTAGCCGGAATATTTGGATTTAAAACAGAAAAATTATTTGAAACATCAGAATCTCGAGCAGAACTGGAAAAAGCTCCCGAAGTAAAATTTTAGTTTTTATATTTAAAAAAATTGTTTTTTTTTAAAACATCCTTAACGGATGTTTTTTTTCGCGGAAAATCCCTTAAACTTCTTTAAATAACAACAATTGGTTTTTATAAAATTATTTTATAAAAAATTCCTTTTTCAACATTGATTGACTCTATAAATTTTCCGCGAATTTTTAACTAATCCTAAAAATTTGACAAATACTCTCTAGACAATAGAATCTGCTCCGAACTTTTATAAAATAAAGATGACAAATCGTGGAGGCGCTAAACAACATGGAGGACACGCTATTAATGAGCGTCGTCGTAAATCAACACTTGGAAAACGCCGAAATAAAAATCGAGCAGCTATCATTCGTGAAGAAAATCGAGCCAAAGGATTGAATTGTTAGTTAATAATTTTTTCGCGGAGACCAGTTGCTATAAATTCTTTGTCCAAAGCAAGAAAGGGCAAAATTTTTTGTTTATAAATAAAGTCCGGAAACGGATTTTTTCTCCGCTACATTTTTAACAACATCTGCAAAAAGTGGAGCAACTGATAATGTTTTGAATGATTTCAGTTTGTTTTTTTCTATCGGTAAAGTGTCGGTGCAAACAATTTCCGCGAAATTTGCTTTTTCCAGTCTTTCATAAGCAGGACCAGCAAAAACAGGATGAGTTGCAGCTAAATAAACTTCAGGGTTACACCCGGCGGCCAATAATCCTTCCTTTGCCCCACAAACAGAACCAGCCGTATCAATTATATCATCGATAATGATTGGAGTTTTCCCTTTTACGTCTCCAATTACATGCGTTACGGTTGATTTATTATGTGCCGGTCTTGTTTTGTGCAAGATTACTAAAGGAATCCCTAATTCATCGGCAAATTTTTTCGCGGACTTTGCTCCTCCAGCGTCTGGAGAAACAACCACCGGATTAGATAAATTTTTCTTTTTAAAATATTCAACAAACAATTTTCGCGGATTCAAATTATCTACCGGAAAATTAAAAAAACCTTGAATTTGATCAGAATGAAGATGCATAGTGATCAAGTGGTTGGCTCCGGCCGTTTCTAATAAATTTGCTAATAATTTCGCGGAAATTCCCTCACGCGGAGCATGGATTTTGTCTTGTCGACAGTAAGCGTAATACGGCATTATAACATGAACATTTGTCGCGAAACTTTGTTTGGCGGCGTCAATCAAGAGCATTAATTCAATTAAATCATCATTCATTTTTCCGGTCCGCCCAGTTTGAACAATAAAAACATCTTTTCCGCGAAAAGT
>CAZYIR010000038.1:0-1726 GCA_964647165.1 uncultured Candidatus Peribacteria bacterium | reverse complement strand
ACATTGCCCCAAAGGAAATTTTTCAATCTCATCTGATAACTTTATTATTCTTTCAATTAATGGGTTCATTGTTTCTCTGTAATAGTATACACAACGCGAGTATATGTTAAATTTTTAAGTAAATCAAATTAAGACAGAGTGGGACTGGGCGTATTGCGTAGGTTTTTCAATTCTTCGCGAAATTTTTAACATTTCCCGCGAAATTTTCTAAAATCAACCTGTGAAAACTAAGTCAAAAGAATTCAAATATAATCGGAATAAAATTCCGCGAAATCCTGGGTGTTATTTATTTTTTGATGATAAAGATACGCTTTTATATGTCGGAAAAGCTAAAGATTTGCGAAAACGCGTCAGTTCATATTTCCAAAAAACCAAAAAAGCACCCAAGATTGCAATAATGGTCAAAAAAATCGCGAAAATTGAGACGCGGATTGTTAATTCAGAAATGGAAGCTTTGATTTTAGAAAACAATTTGATTAAAGAATTTCAGCCCAGATTTAATGTTTTATTGCGTGATGATAAAAATTTTTTGTATCTTCGTGTGACTAAAGAGGATTTCCCACGACTGGAAATCACGCGAAAAATTATTCGTGACGGAAGTTTTTATGTTGGACCGAAAACCAGCGCTAAGAAATTTCGCGAAACCGTTAATTTTTGCCAAAAAGTTTTCCAAATCCGTACTTGCCGATTGGGAATGTGTGTAAATTCCGCGAAAAAAATTGAAATTACCGCCAATTCCGAACGCAAAAAAATTCCTTGTCTTGATTTTCATATCAAGAAATGTTCCGGGCCGTGCGCAGGAAAAATTTCGCGGGAAAAATACAATGACCAAGTGGCGTTGATGAAGAAATTTTTACGCGGGGAAACGAAAGAAGTTATCAAAAATCTGCAGACTAAAATGATGGATTTCGCTAAACAAAGAAATTTTGAAGCGGCGGCTAAAATTCGTGATTTAATTAAGTCCATTGAATCTTCGACAGAAAAACAGCGCGTGCAATTTGAAGACCAAATTTCGCGGGATTTTCTCAATTTTTATCGTACCAAACGACATATTTATTTTGTGCGACTCAGTTTTCGGCACGGACGATTTATCGACCAAAATGAAGTGAAGTTTACGGCGGAAGAATTTTTAGACGACGCGGAGGTTTGGGAGAAAGTTTTATTGCAATTTTATGACAAAGTTGACCAAATTCCCGCGAAAATTTTATTACCGATTGTGCCAGAAAACAAAGACCAGCTTGAAGAATTATTGAAAACCAAAATTGTCATACCGCAAAAAGGTGACAAAGTTCGAGTTTTGGAAATGGCGGAGAAGAGCGCTAAAAATTTCGCGGAAAAATCACAGATTGAAGCAATGGCGCAGGAAGAAATTTTTGCCCAAGCTTTACCGAAATTGGCGGAAAAATTGGGATTAGAAAATCCGCCGCGGCGAATGGAATGTTATGACATTTCACATTTCAATGGTACACATACGGTTGCCAGTCAGGTCGTTTTCATTGACGGTAAACCGAAAAATTCTGAATACCGCCGATTTAAAATCAAGAGTTTGAAAACTGGCGAAATTGATGATTTTGCGAGTATGAAAGAGGTTTTGAAAAGGAGATTTCGCGGGATTTCAGAAAAAAAGACAGAAAAAAAATCTACAAAAATTGAATTAATTCCCGTAAAAACAAAAAAACAATGGGCGGAATTTCACAAAATCTGTCGAACTGAAATCTTTGAGCGA
>CAZYIR010000037.1:0-9545 GCA_964647165.1 uncultured Candidatus Peribacteria bacterium | reverse complement strand
TCCTCCATATTCATTATGTTCCAACTGTGAAACACGCACGGCCGCCAACACTTTTGTTCCATTTTCAACAATGGCGACCGCCGTATCATCACACGATGTTTCAAAAGCCAGAATTTTCATCTTTTTAAGTTTACTCGGAATCATTTTTTTCGCGAGAATTTATAATTTTGTCGATCTTAGTTTTTACAACAGCTAGTAAAATATCTGAATTTTCTTGCCATTCTTCTGAAAAAGCAGACAGCGCTTCCGCAACAAGTTTAGAAATAGATTGCACCTCCCTAACTGTTTGTTTAGTTATTTTTACTGCATCTGTTTGTTTTAAATATTGCTGAGCAATAATCCCAGCAATTTTTCGCGAAATAGAAATTGAATATTTGTTTAATATTTTACGAGATTTTCCTTTTAGTGTCCCCAAAAGTTTTTCTTTCCTTTGATGAGTTAAATCTTCTTTGTTTTCATTTGTATAATCGTCACAATCGTCACAAGATGGTTTCCAATTAATCCCCATTTGAGGTTGCCAAAAATTAATTTTCTTTATGGAATTTTGTTGAGTGTTCTTTATTAAATATTTCATTTCATAAAAGGTTAAAAATTAAAAATATAACTACTTTTTTAAAGCGTTTTGTTTAAAAATAAACGGAATCCTGATAATACTTATTCATTTTTATATAATAAATAAAAAAAAACCAGCTAAAGAGCTGGCCTAAGAGAATTGATAAAATTTATTTACTTATATTCTCCCGTCCCAGCTCAACGCTGTTCCAAAAAAGAAAAAAGAAAATAAATTTGCATAATTCATTACTGCGAAATATAACCTTTAAAAAATATTTGTCAAAAATCCCGTAAAAGTTTGTTTTATGTATGTAGATTCACAATGTTATTGAGAAAACAATTCAATAATTCTACAGAAACCTTTAATTACTAATATAGTTTTCTTCGCCAACAGTCTTCAGGATTTTATGAATTTCTTGTCTAACAATTTTCTCATTTTCAATAACTATTTTTTCTATAAATACTGTTCGAATCACTGATAACATGCTCCATCCAAGCATGTAAAACCTATCCTCTGCCTCTTCAGGAGTGTCAAAAAGATATTCGTCTGGATGTAATTCTTCCCCTTCTACACCTACAACTCTGTATTTTACTCCGCTCATATTATTTTTTTATCTTGATTTGATAAATATGTCAATCTCTTTTTTTGCCAAAACAAGAAAATTCATCTACTCTTTCTCGCGAAAATAATTTTAATTAGAAAAAATGGCGAAAAATTTAGTGATTGTGGAGTCTCCAGCCAAAGCGAAAACTTTAGAAAAATTTCTAGGAAAGGATTTCAAAGTAAAATCAAGTTTTGGACATATTCGGGATTTGCCGAGTAAAGGAATGAATATTGATATTGAAAGTGGTAAATTTACTCCCCGTTATGAAATAGATCCTAACAAGAAAAAACTGGTAGCTGAATTAAAAAAACTCGCGAAAAATATGGAAGTTTGGTTAGCTGCCGATGAAGATCGTGAAGGAGAAGCAATTGCTTGGCATGTTTGCCATGCGTTGAAACTTGATCCGAAAAAAACGAAACGAATTGTTTTTCACGAAATTACCAAACCCGCGATTTTAACCGCAGTTAAAAATCCGCGAACTATTGATCAAAATTTAGTTGACGCTCAACAAGCACGACGAATTTTAGATAGATTAGTGGGATATGAGCTTTCTCCCGTTTTATGGAAAAAAATTCAAGCTGGATTGTCTGCGGGACGAGTACAATCAGTAGCAGTTCGCTTAATCGTTGATCGGGAACGAGAAATTGAAAACTTTGATTCAAAATCAAATTTTCGCGTAACGGCCGAATTTGATTTAGGGAAAGGAAGTATTTTAAAAGCAGAATTACCAAAAAAATTCGCGGAATTTTCTGAAGTGGAAAAATTTTTAAAAAAATGTATTGACGCTGATTTTTCAGTTAAAGATTTAACTTCAAAACCCGCGAAAAAATCTCCCGCTCCACCGTTTACAACATCTACATTACAACAAGAAGCTGCGCGAAAATTAGGATTTAGTGTTTCACATACAATGAGAACCGCACAAAAATTATATGAAGCAGGAAAAATTACTTATATGCGTACAGATTCCTTAAATTTATCAGATTTAGCGATTGAAGGAGCGGTAAAAGAAATTGAAAAATCGTATGGAAAAGAATTTGTGAAAGTTCGAAAATATAAAACAAAAGACAAGGGAGCCCAAGAAGCACATGAAGCGATTCGCCCGACAGATTTTTCCGCGAAAAACGCCGGTGAAAACAGTAGTGAAAAAAAATTGTATGAATTAATTTGGAAACGGGCTTTAGCCAGCCAAATGGCTGACGCCAAAATTGAAAAAACAACTGCTTTAATCACTATTTCCACCACCAAAGAAGAACTAAAAGCACAAGGGGAAGTTATAAAATTCGCGGGATTTTTAGATGTCTATTTTGAAAGTTCAGATGATGAAAATGAAGCAAATCCATTAGAAAAGAAAATGTTGCCTGAACTAAAAATTGGACAAGAATTAACTTTAAAATCGATGTCCGGAAAAGAAACTTTTTCTCGTCCACCAGCTCGTTATACAGAAGCAAGTTTGGTGAAAAAATTAGAAGAAGAGGGAATTGGGCGTCCCTCAACTTATGCGCCTACTATTTCCACCATTCAAACCAGAAAATATATCGAAAAAACTAATCGTGAAGGGAAAGAGCGTGAAATAAGAGTTTTAACTTTAACTAAAAACAAAATAGAAAGTTCCGCGAAAAAAGAAATTTTTGACACGGTAAAAAATAAATTATTGCCAACTGATTTAGGGGAAATTGTAACTGATTTTTTGATTAAACATTTTCCTAAAATTGTAGATTATGGATTTACGCGAAAGGTTGAAGAAGATTTTGATAAAATTGCTCAAGGGAAAATCGTTTGGAATAAAATGATTAAAAATTTTTATGAAGAGTTTCATAAAACAATTGAAAAATCAGCTGAAATTTCGCGAGATTCGGCGATGCAAGTTCGCGAATTGGGACTTGATCCAAAAACTAAAAAGCCAATTATTGCGAGAATAGGACGATTTGGGCCGATGATTCAAATTGGAACAAAAGATGATGAAGAAAAACCGCGTTTTGCTTCTATCCCGGAAGGAAAATCAATTAAAACGATTACTTTAGAAGAAGCTTTAGAGTTGTTTTCTCTACCAAGAATTGTTGGAAAAACAACAGATGGAGAAGAAATTACCGCGAATTTTGGAAGATTTGGACCTTATGTAAAAGTTGGAAAATTATTTGTCTCGATTAAACCAGAAGACCCGCTAACTATCACTGAAGAAAAAGCGCGAGAATTGATTAAAGAAAAACAGGAAAAAGAAAAAAACAAATACATTCAAGTTTGGGAAAAAGAAGAAATTCAACTTCTACGCGGGCCTTATGGAATTTATATCAAAGCGGGAAAACGGAATATTAAAATTCCAAAAACGGTGGAAAATCCTGAAAAATTAACCTTAAAAGAGTGTCAAAAAATTGTAGCTGACGCTCCCAAAACTTCGAAACGGAAATTTTCGCGGAAAAAATAAGCCCTGTTTGTTATCGTTACGAGGAACGCAGCGACGAAGCATCTCTTTTAGTTTATTTTAGTGCGAAAATTTCGCGGATTTTTTGGAGATTGCCACACTCCACAGGAAAAGAAACAACAAGCTCGCTCGCAATGACAGTGGTTGTATTTATTTTTTCGCGAAAAAACCTACCTATCATCAGCAGCGACTAAACAATCTTCCTTGCTGTTCATTCTGTCGCGGAAAATTTCATCTGTTGTCATGGCAAGGAACGAAGTGACGAAGCAATCTTCCTTACTGTTTCTTTTTCCGCGCTAACAACAAAAATCCCGCGAAATTTTTATCTCTTTATTTTCCGCAAACGCTCCTCTAACTCCTCAATCTGATCTCGTAGCGCGGCCGCTCGTTCAAAGTCGAGATTTTGTGTTGCAATATCCATTTCTAACTCTAATTCAACAATCATTTGTCCAATTTGGTCTTTCTTGGTTAGTTTTTCAAAATTTCGCGGTTTTCCACCAGATAAATCTTTAGAAATATCCACAATTTTTTTAATAATAGTTTGAGGTGTAATTCCGTGTTTCTTATTATATTCTTCTTGAATGGAACGCCGGCGATTTGTTTCTGAAATCGCTTCTTTCATCGCGGGAGTCATTTCATCAGCGTACATAATGACACGCCCTTCAGAATTTCGCGCCGCTCGTCCAATAATTTGCAACATTGCATCACGCGATCGTAAAAATCCGCGTTTATCGGCATCTAAAATACCGATTAAAGCAACTTCCGGCAAATCTAATCCTTCTCGCAAAAGATTAATTCCCACCACTACATCAATCGTTCCTTTTCGCAATTCCGTTAAAATTTCCACTCTCTCAAAAGTTTGGATTTCCGAGTGTAAATATTTCGCGCGAATTCCATTTTCTATTAAATATTCCGCGAGATTTTCCGCTGATTTTTTTGTTACCGTAGTTAAAAGCACACGAAATCCTTTTTTAATTGTATCAACTATCTCATTCATTAAATCATCAATTTGATTTTCTGTCGGGCGGACTTCTACCAACGGATCCAGAAGTCCTGTCGGCCGAATAATCTGTTCAACAATATTTTCTTTGGTACATTTTTCATATTCATACTTGCCGGGAGTTGCCGATACATAAATCGCTTGTTTGATTTTTTCTTCAAATTCCGCGAATTTCAACGGTCGATTGTCCATTGCTGACGGAAGTCGAAATCCATGTTCAATTAAAGTTTGTTTTCGCGATAAATTCCCGTTATACATTCCCCCAATTTGCGGAATTGTAATATGCGATTCATCAACGAAACAAAGAAAATCGTCCGGGAAAAAATCAAGCAAAGTAGTTGGCGGTTCTCCTTCTTTAGTATTATTTAAGTATCGCGTGTAGTTCTCTATCCCAGAAATATATCCAGTTTCTCGCAACATTTCAATATCGTATGAAACTCTCTGATGTAAACGATGAGCAGCTAACGGATTTCCCAAATCTCGTAGTTCTTTTTCGCGAATTTTTAAGTCTTTTTCTATTTTAGATATCGCTTGCTCAATTTTCGCGGGAGAAGTGATATTATGTTTGGCAGGGAAAATAGTTACTTCGTCTAACTCGCGAAAAATTTCGTTAGTAAAAGCGTCAATTTCTGAAATTTTGTCTAAAGCATCTCCCCAAAATTCTAACTGATAAGCAATGTCTCCACTTGGAGGGAAAATTGTAATAACATCTCCCAAAACCTCAAAAGTTCCCCGCGAAAAATCCGCTTTAACTCGTTCAAAGCGCATATCGACCAGTTTTTTTAGAAACTCTTTTCGCGGATAATCTTGCCCGACTTTAATGGTAACGGAAGAATTTTCATAATCCTCGCGTGCTCCGATTCCATAAATACATGAAACTGACGAAACAATAATTGTGTCTTTTCTCGTCAATAAATTTTGTGTTGCCGCGTGCCGAAATTTCGCGATTTCTTCATTAATTGTCGCTTCTTTTTCAATAAAAGTATCCGTTCGTGGCATATATGCTTCCGGTTGATAATAATCATAATATGATACGAAATAATTTACCGCGTTATCGGGAAAAAATTGCTGAAACTCCGCACAAAGCTGTGCTGCCAGTGTTTTATTGTGCGCTAAAATAAGGGTTGGTTTATTTTGCTTGGCAATAATGTTCGCCATCGTAAAAGTTTTTCCGGTCCCCGTTGCTCCCAATAAAGTTTGATGACGAAGACCTCGATCCAAACCAGAAGAAAGCTTCGTAATAGCCTGTGGTTGATCACCAGTTGGCTGAAAATCTGAAACAAGTTTAAACAATGATTTACTATTTTTAGTCATAAAAATTTATTTATAACCAGCAAACTATCGCAAAAAAATGATTTTTTGGCAAGAATATTTTTTATTCTCCGCGAAAAATTGTAATTAAAGCACTGATTAAAATAACCAGAATTGTTAAAGGAAACAAAAAAATCGTGCAAATAATGGCAAATGAAAGAGGAATATGAAAATTTCGCGGAGAAAATAAACTTAATATATTTTGTACAGCTTGCGTAAACCAGTGCGCGTAAATCGTAATCCCCGCGATTACAATAAAAGCAATCCAGATAAAAATTCCCACAATAAACTGCCAAAGACCAACTAAAAATGGGACTTTGTCATTATATTCCGGACGACGGACGCGACGAATTTGTGGATATTTTTTCATAATTTTTCTTTTTAATTTCCCTCAGACAAAAGAGATTTTTTATAATTTCGCGGGACTTTAATTTTTTTCAATTCTCATAAAAAGTATTTGTGATTCCCCAACTTTTTTATTATCTCCCAGCATTTCTACCATTCGCGGATAAGTTTCCGGTAACAAAATCTTCGCGAATTTTTTAAGTGTTTCCAGCTTTTGCAAGAGTTCTGCAAAAACTTCTTCTGCCGCCTCCATATCTGTTTTTGCTAACTTCCAAGGTTCTTTTTCGTTTAAAAGCTCATTTGCCGAATCAACAATTTGAAAGAAATAATCAATTGCGGATTTTAGTTTTTTTTCTTCCATAAATTCCGCGAAAATTTCGTATTCTTTGGTAATTTTCTCAGCAGAAATTCCAGTTGGCTTTTGTCCATTTAGAAATTTGGTAACCAAAACAATAACACGATTAAACAGGTTCCCCAAACCACTCGCCATCTTTTTGTCATAAAATTTCGCGAAATTTTCATGAGAAAAATCTCCATCATTACCAAACTCAAAAGACGATAAAAGCCCTAATCGTAAGGCGTCGTTTCCAAATTTCCGCGAAATTTCCAACGGGGAAATCATATTCCCGAGAGATTTTGACATTTTTTCACCATCAATCGTAAAAAATCCGTGCGCGAATTCTTCTTTTGGAAGTGGCAAGTCGGCACTCATCAGCATTGCTGGCCAAATTACATTGTGAAATCGCGTAATATCTTTTCCGAGAATGTGAGTCGCGAAATTCCAAAAATCGCGTTTTTCGTCTGTGTTAATTCCGGTGTAATAGTTAATCAAAGCGTCAAACCAAACATAAATTTTATGATTGTCGTCCCACGGCAAAGGAATTCCCATTTCCGCAGATTCTCGCGAAATTGAAATATCTTCCAGTCCGCTTTTAATAAAACTCAAAACTTCGTTGCGTCGTTTTTCCGGTTCGAGAAGTCGCGGATTTTTCGCGTAAACTTCCAATAATTTATCTCCGTATTTTGAAAGTTTAAAAAAATAATTTTCTTCTTCAATAATTCGCGGAACTTTTTTGTGGTCCGGACATTCTCCATTTTCGTTTAAATCAGATTCTTTTAAAAATGTTTCACAACCATCGCAGTAATGACCTTTGTATTGTCCGCGATAAATATCGCCTTTATCGTAAATTTTCTGTAAAATTTCGTGCACCGTTTTATGATGTCGTTTTTCCGTAGTGCGGATAAAATCGTCATATTCAATTCCGATTTCGTCCCAAGTGGCGCGCCAATTTCCCGCGATTTCTTCTAAATATTCAGGGATTGGTTTTCCGGATTTTTTTGCAGCCTCCACAGTTTTCTGCGAATTTTCATCAGTTCCGGTCAGAAAAAAAACATTTTCTCGTCCTAATTTTTCGCGCCAGTATCGCGCCAAAGTATCTGTAGCCAAAGTACAATAAGCGTGACCAATATGCGGCACATCATTCACATAATAAATCGGCGTTGTTAGGTATTTTTTCATTTTAAATTTCGCGAAATTTCGTGAATATTATGGTTTTTTCGCGGGAAAAGACAAGTTTTGGGAAAATTATTTGACAAATAAAAAAACAGAACTGTTGTTAGAGAGATGGAAAAAGAAAAATTGTGTCCCAAATTAGCCCAAGTAAATCTTCCTGAGGGGGATTTTATAATTAAAAAAATGCGGGAACGGGGGGCATCAAATGAGAAAATTGAAGAAATTAGGGAACAAATTTGTCAAGCTGTGAATTCTTTTCTAGTGGAAATTGGTGTTATTGAAAATGAATACGGAAACGATCTGTATCTCCTTAAAGAGAATAAGAAAAGGCTCGACAAGCAAATTAAAGAAACAGCGGAATCTGTTGAAGTAGACCTATCCGACTGTTGTAATAAAAAATAGATTTAAATTTTGAAACAGTAAACAATTAACGATAAAACTTTTTTGCGAAAAATATAAAAAAGATTATCGTTTTCATTGATGAAAACAATTGTTATCGCAGCCGGACGAAGCACTCGTATGGAGCCTTTAGCTGACAAAAATTTATTAAAGTTCTGCGGAAAACCATTGTTATGTCATCTTTTAAACAATTTAAAACAAGGAGGATTAACTAATTTTATTATTGTTGTTAATAAATTTAATCGCGAAAAAATCATACAAATTTTGTCAGAATATAAAATTTCCGCGAAAATTGTCGTTCAACCAAATCTGGAAGACGGAATGGCTGGCGCTGTTTTGGCCGGACTAGAATTAGTTTCTGACGATGACGAAGTCATGGTGCATAATGCACAAGATTTTGTAAACAGTAAAATTTACCACAAAATTCTACATAAAGCTCTGGATTGTGACGGTGTAATTCTCGCGAAAAAAGTGACATCTTATTTCCCTGGAGGATATTTACAGGTTGACAAAAACCATAAGATTCTATCAATTGTTGAAAAACCGGGAGCAGGTAATGAACCTTCAGATTTAGTGAATATCGTAGCACACTTTTTTAAAAATTCGCGGGATTTAAAAGCGGCTTTGCTTTCTGCAAAATCAGCCAAAGACGATGTTTATGAAGTAGCCCTGCAAAAACTTTTTTCTGCGCGAAATTTTTATGCGGTTGAATATGAAGGACTTTGGCAAGCGGTCAAGTACCCTCATCATGTTTTAGATATGGCGAAATTTTTTCTAGCTGAAAGATGTGGTGAAAACTATGTTGCAAAGTCCGCGAAAATTTCTCCTAATGCGATTTGGAAAGGAACCGGGATTTATATTGACGAAGGAGTGCGCGTTTTTGATCATGCTTGTGTTTCCGGTCCATGTTTTATTGGAAAAAACACAATTATTGGAAACAATGCTTTGGTAAGAGAATCTGTTATTGGAGAAAACTGCGAAATTGGGTTTTGTTCGGAAATTGCGCGAAGTTTTTTAGCTGATAAAGTTTCTGTTCATCATGCTTATATTGGCGATTCTGTTATTGATAAAAATGTTAATTTTGGAGCTTTTTCTGTCACAACAAATCTGCGCTTAGACAAAAACCCCATTAAAATAAAAATTAAAAATGAACTTATAAATACCGGTAAATTAAAATTTGGTTGTATTGTTGGTGAAGGAAGTCAAATCGGAAGTGGGGCCAAAATTATGCCTGGACGAATTCTCCCCAAAAACACTTTTCTAAAACCAAATGAAGTTTTTAAATAAAATTTCGCGCCGTGTCCTGCCCCGCAGTGGCCGCGCCCCCACTCTGCAGTAGGAAGTTTTTTATGTTACAATTTTAAACCAGTTAAAGATTTTGAATATTCAAAATCAACCTCT
>CAZYIR010000036.1:0-3149 GCA_964647165.1 uncultured Candidatus Peribacteria bacterium | reverse complement strand
CGCGGGAAAATAAATAATTTTCGCGAAATTTTATGAAAAAATTTAACGATTTTTTTGTTTTCAAATTTTCCGCGAAATTTTCCGTAATTACAATCTCTTTTTTCATTTTTTCAATAAAAATTTTACGGATTTTATTTTTTTCCGCGAATTTTCCTTTTTTGTTCGGTTTTATTTTAGAATTTTTAATAAAATATTTTTTGTTGTTTTTTTACCAAAATTCAGGTATAATATTAGGATTTTAAAAATTAAAAAAATGACCAAAAATCAAAACGTAACTGATAAAAATCGTTATAAAATTGATTCTCAGGAAAAAGGTTTTGAACGCGCTAAAGCAGAAATGCGAGCAAAATTAAAACAGGAATTAGCAGATTTTAATCAAACATTGAAACAAAAACATAAAAAGCGTTTAAAAACGGAAAAAATCCTTGATTTATTTGATAATCCAGTTGGGGAAACACAAAAAGAAAAAATTATAAAAGGACGAGATCGTTGGGTTCTGAAAGATAAAAGTGGAAATTCCCGCGAAAAAATTAAATTGGCTGAGGGCGGGAAATATTTAAAAATAAAAGACCACAATAACCGCGAAATTTTAAAACTTGATTTAGAAAAAGATGAGGTTGTCAGAAATGTTGGGGATTGGTTGGAAGAATTAAAAAACGAAATTGAAGTTCCAGATCATGTTTACTCTTTTAAACAAGGAGATAAAGGAGAAATTAATTTATCTACTTATTTACCAAATACCGCTCAAGTCAGTGAATATAAATTCGCGGGAATAAGTAATCACGAGTTGGGAGCGTTAATGAATTTTAAAACAGGTAAATTAGAATTTTCTCAACAAGCTCCAGTGGGGACATATGAAGTTTATTGGCAAGCTAAAACAGAGTTAGGATGGACTAAAAAATCCAAAATAACAATCAATGTTTTGCCGGCTGGACAACAAGAAGTTATTGAAGACGATGAAAAAGATGAAGAAAAGGAGAAAGAATATCAGGCAGCTTTAGATAATTTTCGCGAAAAAGAACGAGCAGTTCAGACCCCAACCTTGGGTGATCCTCAAACAGGAGTTGAATATAATTTGGAGCAAGTTGAAGCTCAAATTGCCGAAGCGGACGAGGCTTACGGGCTTGCTTTGGAGGCAGCGAATTCCGCGAAAATTTCTGAAGAAAAACGAACGGAACTTAAAAAATTAAAAGACCATCTAGAAGAAAAACGAGCGCAATTAGAAAAACTGCAAAAACTTAAACAAGAAAAAATTGAACAAATAAATGATAGTATTGACCAAGTAGTTCACGAGGTCATAAAAAAACAAGAGAAACAACAAGCAGAACAGAAAAAAATCGCGGAGGAAATGAAATCTCGCGCAGATGCATTGGAATCAGAATTAGAAACAAAAAAGCCGGAAATGGCTTTTAATGAAATAAAAGATGGTAAATTTACTGTGGAAGAAAATACCAATTTTATTGAGTCTAATTTAGATTCTTTAGAAGGAATAGAAGTGGAAATGGCCAAACACCAAGAAGCTGTTCGGTTATTTCATCAAGAAATGAAGATGATGGAAGTGGGGGTAGCCGGATTAGAAGAAAATTACGCGAAATTTGAGGGAGAAAAAGGTGAATGGGGGATTGGAAGTGCTTTTGCTGGACTTGGACTAACGGCGGGAGCGATAGGAAGTATAGGTTTTTTGGGGGGGAGTGCTGTGGCAGCTGCGGCGGCACCTGTGGCTGCATTTTTAGGAACGGCTGCGCTGATATATGCTGGTTATAATTTAGCGAAAGGTGCGTTTGAGCCGTTTGTAAGTGATAATGAGCCTGGATGGGTTCATAATGGATCATTTATTGGTTCTTGGACTGGAGATAATGAAAAAGCATATAAAGCTCAGGCAGAAAAATTAAAATTTGAGCAAAATTTCGCGGAATTATCTGAAAAATTAAAAGTTAAAGAAGAAAAACTTCATACAGATGGTGAAAAAATCTATGCAGCAGCGGATAATCCTCAGCGAATTTTAGACAATAAAGCCAACAAGATTATTGCGGAAGCTAATGTAGGAGAAGCTATAGATAATCTTTATAGAGAAATCGGACAAACAGCTCCAGCAGAAGTTATTAGTGAAGCTGAAGATAAAATACGCCAAGCGGTAATCGAGGGAGATGATAAATTGGTACAGAAATTAAAAACAGATAGTGCGCAAGGACAAGCCACTGAAGAAGATATTTTAAATAAAGAAAATTTCGCGGTTTTAGATCAATATGGGAATTACATTGAATCAGTTAAATATCAGGCAGCGGATATTGGAGACTATACTCTTGGAGCGTTGGGGCGCGGATTAAACAATTGGGCGGAAAAAAACAAAAGCAGTATTCCGATTTTGCCCGGGTTAGCGAAAACTGTTGGAGATATATCGTCAGGTCTTGGACAGGTGATTTCACATCCATGGCAAGCACTTAATGGGGTAGCCGGACTTGTTGGTTTAGATTTTAATGATCATGATGGTTCAATTCTTCCGAGTTGGATTGGTGGTAAATTTTATGAAGAAATGTGGGATTGGATTATGGCTAATGATTCTATGAACTTAGCAAAAACAGATACAGAAAAAGTAAATGCATGGACTGAGCGAATTGGGAATTTTGCTTCAGTTTTATTTATGTTGGGAAAACTTAAACCTCGAATGAAGAGGGGAGCAGTAAAAATAAGAGATACTTGGAAAAATCGAAAAAATTGGAAAAACAATATTAAAAATAAATTTTACCGTAATCGTAGAAGGCAACCTGCTCAAGGAGAGACTTCATCAGAAGTTTCAAATAGTCCCGCGAAAAAACCGTGGTATAAAAGAATTTGGAAAAGAAAAGAAAAAAAGATTGAAAAATCAGTTGAACAACTGGAAAAAGAATTAAGTGAAGCCAAGCAAGCTGGAAACACAGCAAAAGAAGAAAAACTAATAGAAGAATTAAGTAAAGCTAAAACTTTAGAAAATAAAATCATTGACAATGAGGTGAAAAAAATAAATAAAAAACTTGAAAAAATAAAAAAACTTAAAGAAAAAAGAGATAAGTCATTTCTAAGAAATGGTGGTGAAAGAGGATGGAGGACTCCGCGTTCTTGGGTTCAAAAGAGAAGTGCGCGAATTGCTAAATTGGAGAAAGAAATTACGG
>CAZYIR010000035.1:0-6589 GCA_964647165.1 uncultured Candidatus Peribacteria bacterium | reverse complement strand
CATCATTGATTACAGTTTACAAATTTCCGCGAAAAAATAAACATAACTACCGTCATTGCTAATCAATCTCCTTTTCCGCGAAATTTTCAGCGCTAAAATGAACAGTAAGGGAGATTGCGTCGTCGCTCCGCTCCTCGCAATGACGACAGGTGAATTTTCCGCGAAAAAATCAATTGTTTTTTTGAGCAAGCGGAAGACCCATTCGACTTCTTACTTACGAAAAATGTTTGTCGCTCAGGGATAGGGGAAAATAGGGATAGGGAAATATAAAAATTTTGCGGAGATTTTTTTATCAGCACGGAGAAATGAACAGTAAGGGAGATTGCGTCGTCGCTGCGCTCCTCGCAATGACGGAGGGGGAGGCGCTTTACGGGGTTTATAATCAAAGATGCGATAAATCGCGCCTCTACATTTTTTCTGCAATGACGACAGACAGGTTTTCCGCGAAAAAATTAAGAATAATAAAAAGATTGTGAAATTTTAGTAATATTTGAAGTGTAGAGTTTTCTAAATTTCTATTTTCTGAATCTTTGTAGAAAATTTCGCGAAGTGTTCTTTATGTGTAGTGGTAAAAAAGGCCTGCGTTCCTTCGCAAAGTTTTTCCAATCCCTGCTGACGATTATCATCAAGTTCAGAAAAACAGTCATCTAGCAATAAAATCGGCATTTTCCCGGTTTTCGCGAAAAAATATTTTTTCTTGGCTGATAGCAAAGCCAATAAAATCGAACGAATTTCTCCACGCGAAACGGTATTCATTACCGGTTGTTCACGATAAAATAAAGTAAAATCGTCACGCGTTGGTGAAAATAAACAACGGTAAGCAAGTAGTTCTCGCGAAAAATCCAGTTCAGTATTTTTAAATGAAGTTTCTTCACTTGTTAGTTCTTCAGAATCAAATCCCCCTCTCACTAGAAAAATATTTATTTTATCATTGTTTTTGGTGATTTTATTTAATTCAGACTGTAAAATCGGTTCCAGTTCGGCTAAAAAATTTTCGCGAAATTTCCAAATCCGAGGAATGTTTTCAGATAGAATTTCATTCCAAGGCTGAACTTGTTTTAATAATTCTCCTGATGAATAATTTTCTTTACGAGCAATACTAAAAATTGCGTTTTTTTGTTTTATAACTCTCAAAGTTTGTGTTAGTAAATCTTTATATTGTAAATCAAGTTGGCATAGAAACCGATCAAAAAAACTTTGTCGAGATTTTTTCGCGGAGGAAAAAATTTCCAAGTATTCCGGTGCAAAAAGAAGAGTGGGGATTTCGTTGAGTTGTTTTTTCCGCGAAATTTTTTTCCCATTTTTTTTAAAAATTCTTTTTCTGGGAAAGATTTGGACTTGGTATATATTATTTTGAGCAGTTTCTAATTCTATTACAGCACTTTCTTCAGGACAACCGACTTGAATTAAATTACAGTTTTTTTTTGTTAAATTAGGAATTTTATTTTCAAAGAAAAATCGTTCGCGCCAGCTTTTCCCAACAGATAAAATGGAAATCGCTTCTAAAATATTGGTTTTTCCTCGCCCATTCTTTCCCACGAAGACCACTTTATCACTGGTGAAATTCAATTTTTTCGCGGAATAATTACGAAACCCGTTTAAACTTAATTGTTTTATAAAAAAATTCGCGGAACTAAAACTGGAATTAAATTTCATTAAGGAGAATTAGGCGTTCGTTTGTCGTTTGGTGATATGTCAGTTGTGTCTTCGCGGTCAATTAGTTTATTAAATTTATCAGCAGCTAAATTAACAATATCATCAAATCCGCGCCCTAAACCATATTCATAACTTTTTTTATACCACTTTCTGGCCTGCGATAAATCACCATATTTTTCATACATAACTCCCAAATTTAAAGCTGTACGCGGATTTTCTTCATTTAAACTCAAAGCTTTATTTAAAACAATTTCGGCTTCTTCCAAATTATTATTTTCCAAAAGCGCCCAAGCTTTTAAGTTTAACGATAGAACATCATCAGGATTATTTTCATTTAAAATTTTAGTAATTTCCAAAGCGGCTTTGGGATCTTGTAGAATATTTATTAAATTGGCTGTGGCGGAAATGAATTTTTTTCGTTCTTCAGGCGAGGAATTTTGAGCCAAATCTTTATAAAGTTCAATTACTTTATCGTATTTTTTTTCATCAATTAAAATATCTATTAATTTCCAGCGAATTTCTCGCGAAAATTCAAAATCAAATTCCAGTGATTTTTCAAAAAAGAGAGCAGCTTCATGAAGATTTCCGCTTTTCTCTAAAGCCAAAGCCAAAAAGTAATAAACTTCCGGACGAGAAGGATCTAAATCATAAGCTTGGCGCAAATCTTCCAAAGAATTCGCGTAGTCTTCCATCAAGTATTCAGCATATCCGCGTAAAACCCAACCATCAACATATTCAGGGTCTTCTTTTATAGCTACGCTGGCAAATTCTTTAGCCAGAACTGCTTCATTGTTTTCCGCGAGATTTTTTGATAATAAAGCAAACAAGTGTGGATTTTTCCCGTCCGCGAATTTATCAAACTCGTTGTAAACATTCAAAAAGCCCCTTACTTTTTTTAATAATTCTTCACTAATGGAGTCCTCTTCCCTAGTACTTTCATCATTTGAGTCACTGGAGTTTTTAACAGGCAATTTAGATAAATTATCCAAAATTTCGCGGGATTTTTCATGATTATTTTGCAAAGATAATAAAACAGCTTGGTAATATTTCAAATCATTAGAAACATTTTCTGCCTTATTAATAGCGGACAAAACATCATTAAATTTTTTGTTTAAAATTAATTTTTTTATTTTTAAATCATTAATTAGCGAATTTTCCGGAAATTTTTTTTCAACTTGTTCAATTAAATTGTCTAGTTTCGCGAAATTTTTGGTTTGAACATATATTTCCCCCAAAAGTTGATATGGTTCAATCTGGTTGATGTCTTTTTTCAAAACACTAGAAAGCAAAATGGAAGCTTTAGCGAATTGAGCATCGTCCATTAGTTTTTTAGCTTCTTGAATTTTGGCTTTTAAAGACATTTTTCGCGGAACTCCCAAAGTTATGTTTTTTTTCGCGGAAGTGGTTAAATCTAAATTTTGTTCGCTAAATTCGCGATAAGCAAAATATCCACCAATAATAATTAATACCACCCCCAAACCGATATATGTTTTCTTTTTAAAATTCATCAGAGAAATTTTCTTTTTTTTCGCGGAAAAATCAACTTACCAATCCTTGCTAAGCTTTATTTTTTATGCGAAAAAGTCTTGACACGAATAATAAAAAAGTATAAAGCAGGGCTGATATATTTTCTCACCCCTTTTATCAAATGAAGAAATTTTTTAAATCAATGCTTTATGCATTTTGTTCGCTCGTGTTAATTGCGACAACTCATGCATCTGCACCAATTATTACCGGTACCGGTAATGGTGGTTCAATGACCGGAGTTACTTCTGGAGGTGTTCATTTTTTTGACAACGGCGACACCATTACTTTTTCAGTTATTTATGATCAAAATGTGAATGTGGCTGGTGGAACACCAGAAATAGTTTTTTTAGCTCCGGATAATACCGAACGTCGAGCCGCTTATGTTTCCGGAAGTGGAACAGATACTTTAAGGTTTAATTATGTCGTTGGATCAGACCCAAATGTTAATGATTGGGACGGGATTGAAAGACAAGATTTGGCAGGAAATACGGATATACGTTTAAACGGAGCAACCATTCAAAATGGAGCAGGTGAAAATGCACAAGTTACCTTACCCTTTGCCAATCTTAATATTAAAATAGATTCGAGAACGCCGACTTGGGATTATATTGAAATTTCATCAACAGAAGGAAGTGTTCAGGGAAACACAAGATATCTTCCGGGAGGAGCATCTGTTTTAACGAAATCATTTTTAACTGATCGTGATACTCGAAGTGAAGTTGCTTTGGGATTTAGTGTTGGCGGAGGAGCAACTCAAACAATTAATTACACTAATTCAAATGTTAACGGTCGCGAAAAAAAAGCACAGAAAACAGGACATCTAACAGGGGATGGAGTAGTTTCCTTAGCTAGTTTTTTATGGAAAGATCAAGCTGAAAAAACAGCGACAGGAACTCCGACATTAATAGTAGAGCCATCCGATCCAGCAGTTACTCAATATGTTATTGATTCTACAAATCCGGTATTAACTTTTGGTGATGATATTGAAGCAGGTCCGGTAGCTAGTGATAGTTTCAATATCTCTGTTTCAGATGCTAATGCTGATTCTACAACTTATGAATATGGATTTTCGACTGATGCCGTTTGTGATGCAACAGATACATTTGGGAACGCTTTTACAGATGGAACAAATATAACCATTAATGATGAAAGTCATAATGGAGAATATATTTGTGCTAAAGCAGAAGATTTCGCGGGAAATATTGGATATGTTATTTCTGCAAATCCATTAAATATAGATGTTTCTCCGCCAGTATTTGATAGATTGGGAATTTATTCCAATAATCCTTATGATAACAGCTATGGTAATGCCAATACGGTTTTATCTGTAAATTTATATTTAATAAATCCGGATTCTTATGATGGAAACGGAGTTGTAAAACTAACTATTGGAGGAGTTGAATATACTACTACAACTCTTTCCGCGACAACATCACCACGAATGTTTGTCGGTTCATTAGATTTATCAACAATTCCCGCGAATTTAAATGGAGAATCAATTACTGTAACGGGAATTGAGTTTAAAGATGCCTTAGGACAAAGTATTACAGGGTTTACAAGTCCAACAACTCCTTCACCAACAGTTATTATTGATACACAAGCCCCTTCAGTTTCTTCAGTTTCTGCTTCAACAAGCGGGAATAATGGAATTTGGGCTAGAGCAGGACAAATGATTATAGCTACTATTGGATTTGATGAAGATATTGTTCGCGAAAATTTAGGGTCAGCAACGACTGCTCATAATGCTTCACTTTTAACCAAAGAATTTAATATTTCAAGTTATGGAACAAGTGATAATATTATTTTTACAGCGCAAAATGGGGACAATGGGGATGTGACATTTGATAATGTAGATTTTACAGTAGTTGATCATGCGGGAAATGTGACAGCTGTGACAGCAGCAGATTTAAACGGACTTGTTAGTCCACTGGGAACAACCGACACCACAAGACCGATAGCTTCTAATATAACAATTACTTCTAATAATTCAAATAACCCAAAACTCGCGAAAACAAATGATACAATTAAGGTTGAGTTTACTACTTCTGATAATTTATCAACAAATGTGGTTTTAAGAAATCCGACAACTGCACCTTTGCATATGTTATCAATTTTAAATAAACACATTACCAATTATAATGTTTCTGGAATAGGATCAGGACAATTTATTGAAAGGTTTACGGATGGGAGCGAGCAATCTGAAGTAGAGGTTCCATTTCAATTTACATTGTTAGATGAGGCTGGAAATTCTTCGCAAACTTATCATAAAGGAAGTTTAACTGGAGCAAATGTTCGATTTGATCGGACAGATCCACTTGTTCAAGAAGTAAAAATTTCCGCGACAAGTGCTGATGGGAGTGCTTATTTGGGAGATGTTCCTACATATTATGCGAAACAAGGAGACACTGTTGATGTAGAATTTCAGCTTTGTGATTATGTAGACACAGAAAATGTCCTACAAACTGCTTTTTCTTGGAATTTAGGAATATGGGCGGGCGCCTTTACTGATGCTGGACTAACAGGAGAAGCCTGTACAACACCCGAAGGGAATGCATCTCAATGGCGTAAATGGACAATGACGGTTCCAAATATTAATGGAATAGAAGGAGTTGTTGATTTTGCGATAGACATTCAAGATAATGCGGGAAATAGTTTAATTCCATCTATTACAGGAACAACTGATGGATCTCGCGTAATTTTTGATAAAACTGCTCCACTTAATCCGACAGATGTTTTAGATGCAGTTGGAGTAGAAACAACGAATTTTAAACATCGTTCAAATGCTCAATTTGTTTGGACAAATGATGTAGATGATACTTCAAACACAATAGATGAAGTCTCAAATATTCAAGATTATCATATTCGTTTTACAAATCCAGCTAATGGAGGTGAAGTTCATCGTGATGAATGGGTAACTACGCGAAATTTTGATGGGCGGACTTCGGATTTAACTGGAGGGTTGATACCTCCGCGAGATATTTCTGATCCATATGTTTTGCATATTCAAACTCGTGACAAAGCCGGAAATGAGTCTTCAGAAGTAGTTGCTTATACTCAGCCTTATACAATTGGATTTGTCGGTAGAGTGACAGACTCTAACGGAAATCCGGTTTCGGGAGCAATTGTTCAAGTTGTTTCACGGTACGGAGAAACATGTAATTTAAATCAAGAAGTTTGTACAGGAGTAACTGATTCTAACGGTGAATATGCTGTTTTAGCGCAAAAAGATCAGGATTATAATCTAACATTTTTTAATCCGCGATTTTATTTAGACAAAAAAGAGGAACATTTGGGGCACAATGACGACACAACTGTAAATTCAGTTTTAGAGGGAATATCTTCACCACATGAAACACAGACGGCTAATCAAGCTGTTGAAATTACAACAAATAAGATGTTTGTTAGA
>CAZYIR010000034.1:0-1705 GCA_964647165.1 uncultured Candidatus Peribacteria bacterium | reverse complement strand
ATGAATCAGATTGCGGATGATTGGGATTATCTTTTAAAAATGGAAGAAGCGTTTCCTCTCAATTCTTAAATTCTTTTGTGTCGGAGGCACTCTTTAAAATTTCGCGGAAATTTATTTTTATTTTCGCATCAAAATAAACAGTAAGGGAGATTGCGTCGTCGCTGCGCTCCTCGCAATGACGGAGTGTGTTGTCATTGCGAGCGAATTTATCGTTTTTTTGCTGTTGAGCGTGGCAATCTCCTTTTCCGCGAAATTTTAGTTTATTTAATTTCAATTATTTTTTCCCACGGTAAATCTAAATCTTCGCGTCCCATATGCCCATAAGTCGCAGTTTTTTCATAAATAGGTCGCAATAAATCCAGTTTTGTAATAATTCCGTAAGGAGTTAAATCGAAATTTTCGCGGACGATTGCTTCCAGTTCTTCTGAACTTTTTTCACTCGTCCCAAAAGTATTCACAAAAATCGAAACTGGTTCAGCCACTCCGATGGCATAGGCAATTTGAACTTCGCATTTTTCCGCGAAATTATTCGCCACCAAATTTTTCGCCACCCAGCGCGCGGCATATGCTCCCGAACGATCCGTTTTACTCGGATCTTTTCCGCTAAAAGCTCCACCTCCGTGACTTCCGATTCCTCCATAGGTATCAACAATAATTTTTCGTCCGGTCATTCCGCAGTCTCCTTGTGGTCCACCAATAACAAATCGTCCTGTCGGATTGATATAGAAAGTTGTTTTTTCGTCTAACCATTTTTCACAAACCGGACGGATAATTTCGCGGATTATTGATTCACGAAGTTTATCTTGCGAAACATCTTCATCATGCTGAGAAGAAACCACAACCGAATCAATTCGCACTGGTTTTCCGTCTTCGTATTCAAAAGTAACCTGAGTTTTTCCGTCTGGTCGCAAAAACGGTAAAGTGCCATCTTTTCTTTTTCCCGCGAGATTTTTCGCGAGTTTATGAGCTAAAGTTATTGGTAAGGGCATTAGTTCTGGTGTTTCATTTGTGGCGTAACCAAAAACAATTCCTTGATCTCCAGCTCCTTGTTCTTCCTTTTTTTCGCGAAGAACTCCCTGGGCAATATCGGGTGATTGTTCTTCAATAGCATTTATTACCGCGCACGATTTCCCATCAAAACACATTTCCGCCGAGTTATACCCAATTTCCAAAATCTTATTTCTCGCGATTTTTTGGACATCGATGTAGCAATTAGTTGTAATTTCTCCTGCGATAAAAACTAGTCCTGTATTTACCAAAGTTTCACAAGCGACTTTGGCGTGTGGATCTTGGGCAAGAATAGCGTCAAGAATGGCATCGGAAATCTGGTCGGCAATTTTATCCGGATGACCTTCGGTAACGGATTCGGAAGTGAAGTAAGTTTTCATTTGTGAAAATAATTAAGAATAAAAAAGTTTTTGTATTCTTATCGAGTAGAGTTCCGGAAAATTTCGCGGGATTTATCTCTTTTGGTTGGAGCACCTTGCCTTTTAGGCGGTTGCTGATGGGTCGCAGAGCCAAACCTCTCACCATCTCTCGATAAATTTACACAGAAAGTTTAATTTTTCGCGAGATTATGTCAAAATCGTTTTGCATGATTTGGACTTCTTATTTTTTGTTTTTATAAAGAAGGCGGAAGTGAGATAAATAAAAAAATTATCATTATTTAAAAACTCATCTAAAATAATCTGGATGAATATAGATT
>CAZYIR010000033.1:0-5261 GCA_964647165.1 uncultured Candidatus Peribacteria bacterium | reverse complement strand
CGGCAATCCTACACAATCAGAAATTTCGCGGGATTTTAGTTTCACCAAATCTTCCGCGGAGATGATTTCCATTTTCGCGTAGAAAGCTAAATCACTTTCGGTAATTGTGAATTCTTTGCCCGAGACGGTGCATTTTTTGACCAAACCCCCTCGCCCCCTTGTCAGGGGGGAAGCGTCTTGCGTTTGTTGTTTTGAATTATTCATTTTTTTAATTAACTTCATTTAAATAACATTCTTCGCACAGTACTTTTTCGGGACGGTCTGGCGCAAAAGTTGTCTGAATTTTACATTTGCATTCACCACATTCCCGCGAAAATAACTGGCGTGGATTTCTCAACGCCATTCTTCTCTTATGTCGTTCGTCCGGACAAAGTCGGGGGATTGGCAAATTCATTTTGCGGTAAAAACGCAGTTCCGCTTTCTGAATTTTGTAATATTTTCCAGTCGCCTCACAAGTTAGAATTTTGTCCACAATATCATCGGGAACATCTTCGATTTTCGCGGGAATTTCGTATTTCGGTCCGTCATATTTGAAGTTCTGTTTTTCTTCGCGATAACGCCAGTTTTTCGCGAGAATTTCTTTTTCTGTTAGCGGAAAGTATTCTCCCGCCACTGATTCATTATAGGCGAAAGCACTATCTTTTATTGGGAAAAATTTTCCATATTCTCCAGTTGTTTTCATATGTTCGATAATTTTTTCGCGGAGGCGGAAATATTCTTCTTTGGAATATTGTTTGTTTAAAATACAGTATTGAGCATGTTTTAAACCGATACAACCAAAGCAGTCTTGGCAATTACTACAACTGTCGCAGTACTGTAAATTTTCGCAAAACCAACTGTAATAACAACAGACCAAGTTCGTTGATCCGCGAGAAACGGAAGAATTAAAAATCAATTCGCAGCCCGGCCATCCTGCTGAATAAGAGTGTCCAACATCTTTGCTGTCGGCCAAAGAAATAGCATCAAAACAATCTTCATTTCCATGGCCATCAAAACAGTTCTCACAATTTTTGGAGGAATACAAATGGTCTCCAACCGTATTTTCCGATTTTAATAAATTCGCGAACTTGTGTGGGGATTCCGCGAAAATTTTCTTCATAAATTTTTTCCCTTGCTCAAAAGCTTGCTGATTTCCAAAAATTTGTGATTTTTTTTGTTCAAATTCTTCTTTGCTGACAGGTTTATTAAAAATATGATAACTTTTCTGAATTAAATTTGTACAGCCGATACAGTGGTCGCAACCTCGTAATTGCAGAGAAAAATAACAATCATTGCAATTCGCGGATTCTTGCAGTGCCACACAGTCGTAACATTTTTCCAAATCAATACATTCGTAGCATAATTCCGAGTTGTTGGTCATCACACAATCGACGCAATCTTTATCTCCAACCATCCAGTATGAATAATGTGTGTCTTCGCAATTAGCAACCAGCGAATTTAAATAACAATTTCGCGAGTTTCTAATATGTCCGTTGAAATCACAATTTTCTGACTGAAAAACCGAAGTTCCTTCGCGTGGAACTTTATTCATTAATTCCTTAAATTGTGGAAAAAATTCCCGCGAAAAATCAAAACCTTGTCCGTAATCTTTAGCATCCCACGAGTCGCCCCACCAAATTTTATTATCATAAACTGGAAATGGGGTTTCCGCGGTATATGCACTAATAATCATTTTTCCGGAACTGCTACAGGGTCTTTGATAAAGTTTCCATTCGTTTCGCCATGACATTAATTGACGCATCATTTCGTCAGGACAAATCTCGGGAACTGGCACACTCATTTTTTTATAAAATTCCAGTTTTTTCGCGGGAATTTCGAATTCTTGGCCAGAGACGGTGCATTTTTTTGTAATCATTGTTTTAATATATTTGGTTTAACACTTATATTTTAACCTATTTTTTAAAATCACTAAATAATAAAATTATAATTACGCGAAATTGCTTTAAATAAGAGGGTTTTTAGTAATAAAATTCTGTCGAAAAAAATTTACAACAAGTGGTTTTTGCAGTACAATTTAGTTAAATGATTGAATCAAAACTACAATTTCTCGGACTTTTACCGGAAGAAACAAAAATTTATCTAACGCTTTTGAAATACGGAACTTCCAGCGTGGCAGCAATTTCGCGAATCACGGGAATTGGACGAGTAAATTGTTATCATTATATCGACAAACTTCTGGCGAAAGGTTTTATTACGCAATCGCAAAAATCAAAAATTAAACAATTTACTGCAGAAAACCCGCGAATTTTTATCAATAAATCACAGGAAAAATTAAATGTGGCGACAGATTTAATTCCAGAGCTTTTGGCAATTTCCTCATCCAGTGGAGAAAAACCAAAAATTCAGATTTTTGAAGGTTGGGACGGTGTAAAAAATATTTTCCATAAAATGGTTGAGGTGGAATCCCGCGAAATTGTGAGTTTTTCCAATTTTGATAAGCTATCAGAACTTTTGCCAGAATTTCTTCCTGAACATTTCGCGAAAAGACTGGAAAAGGGGATTAAAACGCGATTTATTTCGCCGTGGACCAAAGAAGCGGAAAAATTTCGCGGGAATTTCTTTCCTTCCGAAATGGATACTAAGTTGTTAGAAATTTTTCTAATTTCTCAAAACGAATTTTTCTTTGATTCTGAAATTTCAGTTTTTGGGGGAGTTGTCGCAATTATTAATTTAAATCGCAAAAACCCGGTTGGAGTAATAATTGAAAATCCAGAAATTTTCCGTACTCAGAAAGCAATCTTTGATTTGGCATGGCTTGGAGCGACGAGTTTTATTTCGCAGTAAAATTTCGCGAGAATTTTGACAGTTTGTTTCAGATTATTTAGCATGTACGCGAAATTTTAATTTTTTACAAAATGTCAGACAAAAAACCGGGACTGCTTTACAAATTACGACGCAGTAAAAATGCACGTATGATTTTTATGGTGATAATTCTCGCGATTTTAGCGGTGATGTGGTTTATGTTCGAAAAATTTAGGACAATTATTTTGGTTTTAATTGTGACAATTGTGGTGGCTTTGGGACTTGAAATAGGAGAATATGATATCGATTTGGGAACTTTATGGAATACTGGATCTATTGAAAAATCTCGCGTACAAACCAGAAAAGGAGTAAAACTTATCGGAGAATGTATTGCTGATGATTTAAATTGTGATAATTTTGAGACTCAGCCGGAGGCACAAGCATTATATGATAAATGTGCTGAAGAAATTAAGAAATACAATGCGGATTTAGAGGGAAAAGATGTAAAATCGCTTGATGTTTACGGATTGGATCGTGATAAAGACGGGATTGTTTGTGAAGCTCTACCGCAGGGAAACTAATTTTCCGCGAAATTTTAAGAGAAAAAAAATTAAGCTTTGATTACTTTTGATTACTCATAATTTTAAACTTGAACGCGGTGTTTTTTCCGCGAAATTTTTTCTATCCAATAATTTCCTGTAATTTTTTCTCATCAATTTTTGGTCCAATCCCTGCGAAACGAAGATTTTCGGGAACCAAGATTTTTTTCGCGAGATTTTCTACTTCTTCTTTGGTCACGGCTGAAATTTTGTCTTGCCATTCTTCAAAAGTTTCTTGAGAAGCGTACATTAATTCGTTTTTCGCGAAATTATGGGCGACATGTTCGGTGTCTTCTGTTGATAAATCAATTTTCCCCAATAAATAATTTTTGGCTTTAGCAAATTCTCCGTCTTCCACTCCATTTTCACGAATATCATCATATTCAAAACGAATTGCTTCCGCCGCTTTCAAAACATCATCTAATTTCACACCGGCGCGTGTCGAAAGTAATCCTGTGTCGCTATATTCATCGACAGAAGTACGGATTGAGTAACAAAGTCCTTTTTTTTCGCGGACATTTTGGAACATTCGCGCACTCATATTTCCGCCCAGTATTGTCGCTAAAACCTTTAAAGCAGGATATTCCCTAGATGGTTCTGAAACTGCTTTTACTCCAAAAGAAATATGATATTGTTCAGTTTTTTTCTCGCGAATGGAGAATTTTTCTGTCGCGAGATTTTCATCAAAAGGTTTCATCTTTAAAGCTTGTTCGGCTTCTTCCATTTGGAAATATTCTTCAACTAAATCCAAAGTTTTTTCATCAACCGCTCCGGCAACTGTCACTACCATATTTTTTGGCACATATAATTTTTCGCGGTAATCTAAAAACATTTCTTGAGTCACTCCGCGAATTAATTCTTTTGTCCCAATTTGATCGCGTCCGAGAGGTTGATCACCAAAAACCAGTCGTTCAAAATCCCATGAAATTTGGTAAGTCGGCATATCGAGATACATCGCCATTTCTTCTAAAATTACGCCGCGTTCTTTTTCAATTTCCGCTGGGGCAAATTTCGAATTTAACAACATATCAGACAAAACATCGAGAGATTTCGCGAGATTTTTCCGATTAGATTTAATGAAATATCCGGCATATTCTTTTCCAGTAAACGCGTTAAACGCTCCACCAAATGAATCTACAGCTTCAGCTACTTCTTTGGGTGTTTTATATTTTTCTGCTCCCTTAAAGAACATGTGTTCCAAAAAGTGAGAAATCCCCGCGATTTCTATCGTCTCATATCGTGAACCAGCTCCTGCCAAAATCATCGTCGTGACAACTTTTGTGCCAGGCATTTCGACTGCTTGCAGGCGAAGACCGTTTTTGAGCGTGCGTGAATGTAATTTCATAATTGTTGTTTAAAATCCCGCGAATTTTAGCAGTTTTTTTATTTTATCGCGAAATTTTTAAAAGAAAAAACACTAGTTATCAGACTATATAAAAATTTCGCGGACAATTAAAACGGCGGTTTAAATTGATGTATCTATTGATTCTTCGAGTTCAATTGTTCGTTGTTTATCAAATTTATCACGAACGGAATTTATTATATTTCTAATATGCTCAATTGTTGCTAGTGTTGGGATGTTGTTTCTTTCTTTATCGCGAACATAAGTTTTAAAACTTTTTGCAAAATTATATCCAGCATGTATTTGATTTAGTTTATCAGTCGCTAAAATATTTTTTCCTTCAAGTTCACCTATTATCTTGTTAACATATTGTTCTGCAGCTTTATTGTCTTTAATTTTATTATTTAAATTATTAACAATTTTATCTATGACTTTATTGCAAGATTCATTTTTAGTTGCAGTTTTAAGTGTTATTACGTCTTGAATAGGAATGTACTTCATATTTTTATTATATACAAGATTTAAAATAAGTCAAATATGTTTTACGAAAATTTATTTGATTCTCATGTTTTTTAAAG
>CAZYIR010000032.1:0-1565 GCA_964647165.1 uncultured Candidatus Peribacteria bacterium | reverse complement strand
AAAAATCGTTCCGTCCGGAGAAAGATAAGAAATAACTTCTTGTCCATTAGCATCAACTACAATTTTAAAATCTCCTCCAGCTGCTTTTTCTACTGTTTTTATCTGCACACCAGCTCCCGGAGCCAGTATTTCAATAAATTTCGCGGAAAGGTCTTCTGCCTTTTGCGGAGAAATTCCCCCTATTACACAACCTGATAAAAAAATAGCCGAAATCGAAATAAGTAATACTTTTTTCATTTTAAAAGAATTAAGAAATATCAAAGAGAGTATATATCAGTTATTTGTTTTTAACAAAAATTATTGCCATTTCCAAAAAATTTGCTTTGGTATCCGTAAATCAATATGGTCAAATTTCTTACTATAAAGCTTTAATTTCCCTTCTGCTAAAATAAGTTTTCGCAACTGCTGAACAATTGGTTGTTCTAAGTCAATCCAAATTACTCCGTCTCCAGTAGTCACAAAATGTAATTCGCGCGCTTTCATTAGTAATCTAATTTCGCGGATAGGCAATTTTATTTCATCGCGTAAAAAAGAAGTTGCCAAATCAATCTTTTCCAACCATTGAGGTTTTATAAATTGTGAATGTTTAGCTAATGATTTATTATTTTGCAAAATTTTAATAGTTGGTAATTCAGCTGTCCCCGTATTTGAAATAATTATTCCCCCCGCTGTAATTGTCGCGAAATTAGCCGATTCTTCATCAAAAATATTATACTTAGGATCGGCAATTTCCAGCTTTAGTTTTATTTCTGATGGCCATTCCTCTTGTGTAGAAATGTCTATTATTTCCGGAAATTTTTTACGAAGTAAATCCTCAATTTCAGATTTTTTTAAAAAAAACATATTTTCCCCCAAAAACTTACTGGTAATATTTTGGATAACTTCCGCAGGAACTACCGAATTATTCTGCTCCACAGATATTTTTTTAAGGTCATAGTAAGGAGAAAAAATAGCAAACAACAAAAACCCGGTCATCCCCAAAAAAACAATATTTAGAAGAAAAGAAATTCGAAAAAACTTATGTAAACCTTTAAGCCATGAAAATCTCGCGAAAATATTTAATAATTTATTACGAACTCGTGTTTTCCGCGAAATTTTTCGCTTTCTTGATGTGTCAAGCAATAAAGAACGACGAACTTCGGGGCGTTTAAACATTTTGTTAAGCAATATTTTCCAAATTAAAAATTTCGCGCAAACTAGACCGTCATAATATCTTTCTCTTTTGATTTAGCCATTTCTACAATTTTTTTGTTTGCTTCATCAACTTTTTCTTGAATATCTTTTTCTAATTTCTTTTGTTCGTCTTCAGATATTTCGTTTTCGTCTTTTTGGGATTTAACTTTTTTCAAAAAATCATGACGAATATTTCTGACAGAAATCCGAGCTGCCTCTTCTTCTTCTTTAACCACTTTTACTAATTTTTTTCGTCGTTCTTCCGTCATTGGCGGAATTGGTAAAAACAAATGATCACCCATATTTTGGGGATTTATACCCAAATCAGACTCCCGAATTGCTTTTTCAACACTCCCGATTGAACTTTTATCCCAAGGCTCAATTTTAATTGT
>CAZYIR010000031.1:0-2602 GCA_964647165.1 uncultured Candidatus Peribacteria bacterium | reverse complement strand
GTTTTTAATTTTATTTTTAAACTTTTTAATCTTCCCATCCAAATCTAAGCTTGTCATTTCCAATTCCATGTTTTTGTTTTCTAAGTCAGACACTTCCAATCCCATATTACGATCTATCCCCACTTTAGATAAAATAGCATTTGTAGGAGAAATATTAGCTTTCATGAACATAAAAACCAAAAAAGTCGCAATACTCAAGACTGTAGCAATATTCTTTAACAAACAGGCTATTTGGGCTTTTTTAATTTTTTCTTCGGCCATTTTAGAACGATCTTCTTTGGATAAGACAGTCGTAGGCAAAATCCCTTTCACATTTTTGTTAACTAAAACATCTGGCGTTTGCGGACTAACCGGAGCAGCCTTTTTAGCAATCGGAGAAGCTTCTTTCTTCTCTACTTTAGGGTTAAAAACGGGTTTCTTTTTTGGTAGTTCCATTTGATTTTTGTTTTTTTGTTTTCTGCGTTCGGATAATTATACCTGAATTTCCGCGAAAATTCAAATAAAACCAGCCTTATTATAGACTGGTTTTTAGGTTTATGCAAAATTCCGCGAAATTTTTATTTTTCGTAGCGAACAAAAGGCAATAATCCCATAATTCGCGCTTTTTTAATTGCGTTAGCCAAACGTTTTTGGTGTTTCAAACAAGTTCCGGTATGGAATCTACTTTGAATAGAGCGATAATAAGTAATATATTGCGCTAAAGTTGCTGCATCTTTGTAATCAATGTATTTCACTCCATTTTTACACATTGTGCAGATAAATTTTTTAGGTTTAACGGTTGTCATTTTAAAAAAGTTTTAAGAATTATAATCCAATAGAAGCGTCGTCTAAAATAGCTTCTAATTTTTTATCAACTTCATCTTTTGGTTGATCTTGTTTTGTTTCTTTCTTGGAAGAAACTGTTTCTTCTTTTTTCTCCGCGAAATTTTCTTCTTGTGAATCTTGTTTTTCTTCTTCAGTTTTCAAAACAGGCGCTGTTTTTTTCAAATCAGCGTATTTCACTGGTTTAGGAGCATCTTTTTCCACTTTGGTAACTAAAAAACGAACAATTTTATTATCAATATTTAATTCTCGTTCCAATTCCTTAATTTTCGCGCCATCAATATCAAACTGATAAACGACATAGTATCCCCACTTTTCACCTTCAATTTTGTAGGCAAACCCTTTAGCACCCCAAAAATCTTCAAAAGTGGTTTTTCCTCCAAGTTCGGTAATTCTCTTTTTCACTGAATTCTCAGCTACTTTCTTAGCTTCCGCTTCATCGACCGAATTCACGATGATAGCCATAATTTCGTATTTTTTCATGCTTTATGGACGGTTAAGAAATAATTCCGGCCCACATTTAAACAATAAATTGTGAGCAAAGCAGGCGCAGTTTAATGTTTTTTTGGTGTTTGACAAATTTTTTCGCGAAATTTTGCTTATTTTTTTCAGTTAATTAAACTTTTGGCGATGAAAAAAATAATTGTGGTCGGAAACGGTGGACGAGAAAACGCTATTTGCTATGCGTTGAAAAAGTCGCCACAAAATCCGCGAATTTATAATTTCGCGACAAGCATAAACCCTGGAATAAAAGCTTTGGGAGCTGAAATACTGTTAACAGATAGTTTAAATAATTTCGCGGATTTACAAAATTTCGCGGAAAAAATTCAACCAGATTTGGTAATTATTGGACCGGAAAACCCGATTGAAGATGGGATAAGTGATTTTTTGAAAAAATTGGAAATCCCCTGTTTCGCACCAAGTCAAAAAAATGTACAACTGGAAAGTTCTAAAAGTTTTACGCGAAACCTTTTAAAAAAATATAAAATTGATGCTTCTCCAGACTTTTTCGTTTCGGAAGATATTGAAGACACAAAATCCCGCGAAAATTTCTATCAAAAATTTGATGGACAAATTGTGGTGAAAGCCGACGGATTACTGGGGGGGAAAGGAGTTTTAGTGGCAGGAAAACACTTTAATGATTTTGAGACAGCAGAAAATTTCGCGAAAAAATCAATTGAAAAATTTGGAAAAGTGGTTTTGGAAGAAAAATTAATTGGACCGGAATTTTCAGTTATTTCAATTGTTGACGGGGAAACTGTTCTTGATACGCAAGCGATTCAAGACAATAAACTCGCGGGAATTGACGATACTGGACCACAAACTGGTGGAATGGGAACAATTTCTGACGAAAATTTATCGCTTCCGTTTATTGATGAAAATGATTTGGCCAAAGCTCGCGAAATTACAGTGCAAACTATGCAGGCAATTGAAAAAGAGACTGGTGAAAAGTATGTTGGTGTGATGTACGGCGGATTTATCAAGACGAAAAATGGCGTAAAATTAATTGAATACAACGCGCGATTTGGTGATCCTGAGGCGTTGAATATTTTACCAATGCTAAAAACTGATTTTGTAGAAGTTTGCGAAAAAGCGGTTCAGGGAAAACTCCGCGAAATTTCTAAGTTAGAGTTTCAGCGGAAAGCGACTGTTCTAAAATATTTGTGTGCCAAAGGTTATCCGACCGCTCCGGAAAAAGGAGCTGAATTGAATTTACCGAAAAACTGGGACGAAGATACTGCTAAAGTTTTTTTCGCGGGAATTAAGGAAGAAAATGGTA
>CAZYIR010000030.1:0-1917 GCA_964647165.1 uncultured Candidatus Peribacteria bacterium | reverse complement strand
TTCCCTCCTCAGGAATTTTTGCCCTCGGCGTTATTGCCTCGAGCGTTAACATTTCCCCTCCGCCGGCACTGTGTCGGCTTTGGAGATTTTTTTATCAGTCCAAATGGACAACTGAAAAATCAATCATTTTAAAAAGTAAATTTATCATTCAAAATTCAATACTTTAAAATTGAATTAAAACTCCTAACCAGCGAATGCTTGGTTAAAATTTACAAATTAAAATCAATTCCTCAGTTGTCCATTTGAACTATTTTTTAAAGAACACCTGTTTTCGTCGTTTCCGACTCATCAGCACGAGCACACACTCGTGGAACAGTTTTGTGTAAAAAATTTAGTTGTGAGGGCAAGTGCAAAAAAATTTTTGCACTTGCCTCTGGTGTTAAAATTTAAAGAACGTTGATACTTCTGCGGAAAATTTTATTTCCGCATTAAATTTTCCCTGTTCAGCCCCTTGCCTAACATCAGCAGAGTGCCCAACAATTTTTCTTATCATTGTTACCCCTCTCTGAGGTTGGCCTGGAAGGTTGTCTATAACATCCTCCGCAATAGCAGAAATAATTTTATTCTGCCCTTTCAACTTCTTCATTCTTTTAGGCAAAATAACTACAATATTAACTTCATCGGGAATAATTTTTTTGCCATTTTTTAAACGAACAAAAATAGCTTTATCCCCAACACCCTCATCAAACATCGTTACGACATTCATTAATGTCCTCCATTTTCTTGATTTTTTCTGAGAATTCTTCAGTGGTTATTTCTACGCCTTTATCTTTCCAAATTTTGTAAACACAGAAAGACTTAGCTAAAGAAATAGCCTGATTAATCTCATCTTCATCAACCCGCCGTCGAGCACTATTGCGAAAAAATCGCTGCCAATAACCAGCCATCCCTTTACGACCAGTAATTTGATATGTTTTTTTATTTACAACAAATTCAACTGTATTTCCAGTTATTTGGGACCACAATAGAATCTCTACACCAGTCATCATCATCCTCCTTTTTAATGAACAATTATTTCCACCAAAAACTAAGTGAAAACGCAAAAAGCCTAGACACAAATATAAACAAAGTTTCCGTGTGTAAAAATACACTAAAAACTGTCTAATTTGTGTCTAGGCACTTTGGACGATTTTGCAATCACCCGCAAACAAACATTGTTTTATAATATCTGTTTGCGAGCGACTGCCATCCAAAGATTTAATGGTTGTCTGCTTTTCAATAAAAAATCAAACAACCTGGATTTAATTATTAATTTATAAACAACTCCCTCCTCTGAAACCACAATTTTACAATTATGATTTCGGAGAAAGAGAGGAAAGAAGAACCACCTTCAATCCTCTCGAAATTTTTAACCTTATCTCCGCTCGAACGGAGATTCTTTATTTTTTTAATGACCGCCGGAAAATTTTAAAACCAGCGTCCGGGAGCTTCCCCCGAATATTACGGCTCCGGTTTTAATCCATGGAGTTGGGATAATCACCTACTTTTACGGAAGCGGATTTTCTTCCTACCTCTTACACTAGAATCAGAGGATTGTGTTACATCACCCGAGCTCTAGTAACTCGGGGCAGTCAATTTTAGCTCGGCAACCTTTTCGGCTGCCGTCTGAAGAACGCGGAAAACCCTTGGGTCTCTAGCGTGCTTCAAAAGTTTCTTCGCGGGGACAAACTCCCCGCTAAAGCCGTTGGCCTCGGCCCAAGCCCGAGTTCCAGCCTCGCAATTTCCGGACTCCAAAGAATCCGAAAACCAAACGAGAATGGAAGCGTTCTCAGGCTTGAGAATGCGCAAAATCTCGCGATTTTTCCTCTCAGCCTTTTAGGGGAGTTTCTTATTAAAGCGTGCTGAAATATTATCCCATGCTTTGGGGGCTTGCTTCCTTTGATAACATGCTTAAATAAAGCTTTTTCAGCCCCAAGC
>CAZYIR010000029.1:0-2768 GCA_964647165.1 uncultured Candidatus Peribacteria bacterium | reverse complement strand
TCTAAAAAGTAAAATTTCATCAGGAGAAACTATTTCTTCAGAAATTATAGAGAGTTACTTGTATATTGAAAAACTAGAATTTGAAATATATAGAAAAACTGGTGATTTGAGTAAGGTAAAAGAGGAAAAAGTAGAGAAACTTTTGGAGGTGATTGCCGAATATATTAATGAGGAAGATGATTTTTCGCGAGAAATTGTGAAGCAATTAATAAAGTTTTTGCAAAATAATGTTGATTTAGAGTTATTTAAAAAAGAACATTTGTCGGAGCAAAATAATCCTCATCAAGAATTTTTCGCGAAAATTTTAGAAGAAGTGGAATTAGTTGGGCAATCTGGATTAACTCCGGAGGAAATTAGAACAATTAATGCCATTAAAGCAGAAGAAAATGAATTAAACAGTTTAATTATACCAACAGATTCAGAGGAAAAACCGGTGGAAGATGTTGGTAAAATTAAAAATTCAAAGATGCTTTGGCAATTTTTACATGATTCTGGAATTAATATTGATATTGAACGATTTAGAACGGTTAGAAATTATTTTCAATTTGAAACAAGTTTTGAAAATACTGAAACCGGAACCAGAAAAATCGCGGGAGTTTTTGATTACAAAAATAATATTTTCAGGAAACTTAGTTTGGGAACAGCCAGTATTCGTTTGCTTAAACCGCATGCTTTAACCACTTGGTTGAAAGAAATTGGTGGAAAATTTGAGCCACCGGAATTGTCTCCAGAGACAACCGTTGGTGATAATGATAATTTGATTAATCAAAATTCGCGGAAAGCAATTGTTAACAGGCAATTTTTAAAAGATCTTTTAGTGTCATTGGGATTCAAAGTGACGAAGTTGAATATCAAAGCAATTAATGAGGAGCTTACAAAATTATCGGCAACAAATATTAGTTTTTCTGGTGAAGAAGGCCAGGTAGATGGGATTTCTTTGAAATATGATCTAAGTCAAAATAAATTTTACGATGTGAACTATGAAAAAAATAAAGAGAAAATAAGTTTGTCAGATTCTCTGATTGATGCTAAAACTCTGCAGGAGAAATTCCGCGAAATTTTGACGGCTCAAGTTCTTAAAAAATAAAGAGTGATTAGCTCAGCTGGCTAGAGCGCCTGCTTGACTCGCAGGAGGTCACAGGTTCAAGTCCTGTATCACTCACCATTTTGTTTTTTTAAAAAATTATTTAACTCTTCAAAGCTTATAGGGGATGAAGTTAAAAAAAATATTTTCCAGATTTATCGATAAAGTGAAAAATTCGCGGAACTTTTTATTTGGATTTAAAGATTTTTTTACTCCGGTAAAGTTGCCGGAAAATATTTTGGTCACGGTGACTCACGGAAGTGCGCGCGTGCCTTTGAAAGTTTTTCGTCATTTATCTATTTATTATCAAACTTCTCCGCGACTTTTATTAAATTTTTCAGATTATGGGACGAAATATCTTGTAGAACGAGTTCCGAGTGAGCAAAAAGTAGTTCCTAAGTATGGTCGGATAATTGGTGATCCCAACAGAAATATCACAGCTCCAGACATCATTCGCTTTGAAGATTTTGGGGGAAATAAAGTTTTCCGCGAAAAATTTGAAAAGCGTTTAACAACTTCAATTTTTCGTTTTTTCTGGAAACGAAAATTATTAAATTATTCTTACTATCCTTACTATAAGGAAATTTATCAGCGTTTAGAAAAAATCGCGAAAAAATTAAAAGAAGACAATCGTCCCCTTATTTTGGTTGATATTCATGATGTTGGTAATAGAATTTTAGGTAGGCGTGAAAAAGAGGATCGTCCGCGTAAAGCTCCTATTTCGAAAGTTGTTATTTCAAACGCTCCCGATGAAGAAACAGGTGAGAATACTTGGGGGACTGCACCAGATTATTTTGTTAAAGATTTCGCGGAGATTTTAGCTAAAAATTTAGAAATTAGTTCACGAGAAATAAAAATAAATAATCCCTACAAAGGAGGGAATATTATTAGGCAGTTTGGAAACCCTTATCATAATTCTCGTTTAAGAAGAATTTTAAACGGAAAACAAATTTTTGCCATTCAGGTTGAATTTAATCGAGGTTTATACTTAAACGAAGTTAATCAGCGTCCTTATAGTGGAAAAATTCGTTTTGTTAGGAAAGCTTTGATGAAAACCTTAAAAGAATTATGTGAGTTTAGTTGTTAAGTTTTTCGCGAAATTTTTTCAAAAAAAAAGAACCATTCAGGTTGCTCCGCGGGTGCTCATCATAATGAGTGGGAGTGTTAGAATGGTTCTTAGAGGGTTACCAGCCCTGAAAGAACTTTTGCCTTGCTTGGGATGTTTTCTTTTATTTCATAAGAATGAAATAAAACCGCGATTCCAATCGGTGTCCATGATGTAGCTTAATTATTGACAATTGAGTAGTAAAAGATTAAACTACGGACAGTAGAGAGTGATTTACGGACTTTACTGAAAAGATATATTCGTAAGGGGAATATGTCTTTTTTTTCGCGGAAAATGCGAGTAGTAAAGAGTAAATCTATCAAGAACGGCTTTGCGAAGGCGGCTTCGTTTAGTGTTGTTAGAAGCATTAAGCGGAGTCGTCTTAGAAAAAGTCGCTCCTGATAATGCCTTCACGCGTTCTTGATGCATCCAAGAAGTGGTTAAGGCTTCCGGACGACATCGCAAAGCAGAAAGCATTCGAGATAACAACCGAAGTTATTAGCTCGAAGCTTTCAGCTTCGTAGCGTTTTTATATCCGACTTTTGAAAGATCTAAGAGGAACACCGGAAGAGCCGAGGG
>CAZYIR010000028.1:0-1588 GCA_964647165.1 uncultured Candidatus Peribacteria bacterium | reverse complement strand
AGCACATTTTTTTCACTAATTTCGCGCACGATGCCAAATAAATATCCTATCATTACCGAAATTATAGATTATTTTATAAATTTCCGCGAAATTTTCGCAGTGTATTGATATTTTTATTAGTATCGTCATTTTAATTGTTAGGCATAGTGTGAATTTTTTAAAATTTTCGCGAAATTTGCCAAAAATAATGAAATTAATAGAATTCAGTCGGTTTTATTTTTAAAACAAACAGAACATGCCTCATTATAAACGAAATATAAAATTCTTGTTTTTTCTTGTTGTTCCAATTTTAACTTTTTTACTGGGTTGGGGATTGAGTCAGCAACAACTTGGATTTTCTTCCGCGAAAAATTCAGAAGAAATAACTTCTCCTAAGAAAAATTTTTTAAATTCCATAAAACTACATCGTAAAAGTGATCCTAAAAATGTTGATTTATCATTATTTTGGGAGACTTGGAATGCTTTGGAGTCCAATTTTCTTTATAAAGAAAAATTCGCGGAAAAAGAACAACTTTATGGAGCTATTAAAGGATTGGTTAGTTCAGTCGATGATCCTTATACCATATTTATGACTCCAGAAGAAAATGCCGATTTTGAAAAATCTATGACAGACGAAGTTTTCACAGGTATTGGAGCGGAAATTGCAGTTAAAAAAGGATTATTAACTGTTGTTTCTCCACTAAAAGGAGCTCCGGCTGAATTGGCCGGTTTGAAGGCCGGTGATCATATTTTTTCCATTAACGGTGAACCTAGTTTAGAAATGTCTGCTGAAGAAGCGGTTACAAAAATTCGCGGACCAAAAGGAGAAGCGGTTGTTTTGGAAGTAATTCGCGAGAATGAATCTAAACCAATTAAGATAACTATTGTTCGTGATGATATTGTTAACAAAAGTTTAACTTGGAAAATGGTTGATGATGTGGTGGTTATGGAAATAACTCAATTTGGAGAAGATTTGGAAAAATTATTTGCGGAGGCGGTCCCGGAAATTTTATTGGAGAAACCACGAGCAATGATTATTGATTTGAGAAATAACGGAGGTGGATTGTTAGATACAAGTATTAGGTTAATGAATGAATTTTTTGATAAACAAGTTTTAGTCAAAACAAAAGGACGCAAAGTAGGACAAACCGGTGATCTGGAAAGTGATAATGGAGGTGCATTTTTAGACATTCCGGTTGTTATTTTGGTTAATAAAGGGACGGCATCTGCTTCAGAAATTTTCGCGGGAGCTTTTCAAGATTATAACCGCGGAATAATTATTGGAGAAACAACTTTTGGGAAAGGGGTTGTCCAAAATTTAATTCCTTTGTCAGATGGCTCAACTTTGAAAGTGACTATAGCAGAATGGTTAACTCCAAAGGGGCGTTCTATTAACGAAAAAGGGATTACTCCAGACATTGAAGCGGTTCAGACTGTAGATGATTATGATAATGATATCGATCCAGTGTTAGATAAAGCTTTTAATATTTTGAATACTCCTGGAGAATATGAGAAAATTCTTGTAGAAAAAACTGACAAATTGCGCGAAATTAGTGAAAATATTAGCGATGAAGAAAACTTGGAAACAGATTTGGCGGAAACTGAGCCA
>CAZYIR010000027.1:0-5205 GCA_964647165.1 uncultured Candidatus Peribacteria bacterium | reverse complement strand
TGGAGCAGCGCACATATCCAGAACTTTATCGCCGACTTGAGGATTCAAAATTTCCGCGGAAAGTAGGGAACTGGCTGAAACTATGTAAATTTTTCCGCCAAAATGCTCCATAGTTTTTCCCAATGGTAGTTCTTGCTGATTTTTTCGCGAAATAAAAAAGGTTTGGGGGATTTTTGTCACAGGTTCCAAATCCCAGTTGTCAGGTTTCACAAATTTTTCGCGGAAAGGTGATTGGGTGACGCGAATTATTTTTGGCAAAGGCTCGGTGCAAGTTTTTAAAAAATCTCCCCACTCTTTTTCAGGTAATATTTTTTTTATTCGTTCAATGAATTTTCGCGGAAACCTATTTAACAGTTCTTGCATCAAGAAAATTGTAGTTTATTTGATTTTTGAAACAAGTTTAGAACAGATAAAACTAAAATTTCGCGATTTTTTTGCATTCCTTTGTAAAGTATTAGATAATGCGCGACAGAACTTAACCCCCACCCAATGAAACATATCATTTCTGCAGATCAATTTAACAAATCAGATATTTTGGAAATTTTAAATCTCGCGAAAAAAATGGACGACATTTTAGCGAGTAAGAAAATTTGTAAAATAGCTGAAGGGAAAATTTTAGCTACTTTTTTTTACGAACCATCGACACGAACTCGTTTAAGTTTTGAAACAGCAATGCAACGACTTGGGGGAAGTGTGATTTCAACTAGTAATGTAAATTTTTCTTCCGTTACCAAAGGAGAAACAATTGAAGATTCCGCGAAAGTTTTATCTGGATATGCGGATGTAATTGCTTTACGGTCACCGGAAATAGGTTATGCCAAAAGGGCGGCCAGCGTTTCCACAGTTCCAATTTTAAACGGAGGAGATGGAGCAGGGGAGCATCCGACTCAATCTTTTTTGGATTTGTATACGATTTCCAAATACTTTGATTTAGAAAAACCATTGACAGTTTCAATGGTCGGAGAACTTATTTGTGGGCGAACTGTTCATTCGCTTTCCAAAATGTTACGAAATTTTCCAAATGTAAAAATTAATTTTGTCGCGCCGGAGGAAATTCAGATTCCCGCGAAATATTTTCAAGAAGGTGACGGAAAGTTTTATGAATTAACAGATGAAATTTTGGAAACTTCAGATGTAATTTATGATACGCGGATTCAAAAAGAACGAATCGCGCCAGAGGTTTACGAAAAACATAAAAACGCTTTTCATTTTGATGTAGCGAAAGTTTCCAAAATGAAACCGAACGCCATGTTAATGCATCCGTTGCCACGAGTTACAGAGATTTCACCTGAGGTTGATGAGCTTCCGCAAGCAAGATATTTTGAGCAAGCTCGAAATGGTGTTCCAACTAGAATGGCTTTAATTGCTTATGTTTTGGGATTAAAAGTTTAAATCCCGCGAAATTTTTATATATTTCTTAATTTTACATAAAATGAACAAAAAACTTTTCGGATTACTGGCGGTGATTATACTACTTGCCGGCTGTGTGCCTATCAATAAAAACAAAGAAGTTTCTGAATCAGATTCTTCAAAAAAAATTATCTCATTAAAAGAAGAAAAAATGACGACCTCAAAAAATTTCGCGGAGAATCATCAAGAAAAAACACCTAAAAATGTTGTTTTACATACTACGGAAGGTGATATAACAATTAAGCTACTACCTGACTCCGCTCCGCGTACAGTTGAAAGTTTTTGGAAATTGGCTCGTGATGGGAAATACAATAATGTTCCTTTTCACAGAGTTATTAAAGATTTTATGATTCAAGGTGGTGATTATGAAAATCATAATGGAACTGGAGGTAAATCGTGGTTTGGAGAGCCCATCAAAAATGAAATAGATTCTAAATTGACTCATAAACGAGGAATGGTTTCAATGGCCAATGCCGGTCCCGACACAAATGGTTCTCAATTCTTTATAGTGCATAAAGATTCTCCTTTTTTAGATGGTAGTTATTCAATTTTTGGAGAAGTAATTAAAGGGTTAGATGTGGTTGATAAAATCGCGGAAACAAAAACTCTTCCGGGAGATCGTCCCGCGAAAGAAATTCTTATCAAAAATACGGATTTAGAATTTTAGAAAAAGACGAATTTTTCCGCGAAATTTTGTAACAGATTTCAGTCGGTTTCGTTATATTAAACGCTTGAAAATAAATTTAAATGGGATTTGAAGACTTGGAATACAAATTAAAAAAATTTTTTCATCAAGAAGAATTAACTGTTGATAATTCGCAAAAAGCTAGAATAAAGGAACTTGTTTGGCGGAAGTTTTCCGCGAAAAAATTAAGTTTTTGGCAGAAACTTTTGTTTGTGGGAAACTCAAAATATGCTCTTTCCGGAGTACTCTTTTTTTTATTAATTGTGGCTGTTCCAATTATAAATAATCAAATTTACGCTGGAGAAATTTCGCGGGAATCCGGGTTGGTAGAGATTATTCGTAACGGAAAACATATTATCTTAGATGGGAAATCTCGCTTGAGAGTTGGTGATGAAATTGTAGTTAATGGACATGCTAATGCTAAATTAACTTTGAAAAATAATTTTAAATCAGAAGTTTTGTCCAACACCAAAATAAAAATTGATGGACGAAATAGCGTTTTTTTAATCCATGGTCAGTTAAATAATGATTTAAAATCAGGTAAAATTATCACCAATAAAGGTGAGATTTTAGCCAGAGAGCCAAGTAGTTTTTTTGTTGATGTGAGCAATAGTGGTGAAACAAGAGTTACTCCGCGAAAAAATAAAGTAGCTGTACGCAATTGGCAAGGTGAAGAAATTAAATTGAGTGCGGGAGAAGAATTAAGGTTGAGTAGTGATACCAAATTTACTTCGCAACTTTTGCCGCGAGATTTAAATCTTTCCAATGCTCAAATCAAAGCAATTCGCGCGAAATTATTTATTACACGAACTAAAGCTGTTAATTACATTGAAAAAGTGATTGATGGAAATAAAAAAGAAGCTCAAAGAGAAAAATTATCGGCTGAAAAAACTTTTAAATCCATAGTTCAGATATTAAAAACTTCGCGTGATTTAAAGACTATGTGGCCTCGCGAAAACATTGAAATGGTTGAAATAGATGATATCTATGCCCGAGTTGCGAAAAAAACAAATAATAAAAATCTTTTAACTGAAATTAAATCTGTAGCGAAATTATTGAAAATTATTCGCGAGCAAGATAAGTTTGATTTAGAGCTTTTAGATACTGGGGTGAAAAGTTTCGATAGATATGTCTTGGTTTCCCGACTTTTTTCTAAGGATAATTCGGAAACTTTTGAACTGGGGAATATTTTGCGTCATCAATATGTAAATGCTTTTGTCGCGAAAATTTTGAATGAAGAATTAAAAATTGATCAAATTTCTGTTTTGAATTCTGAAGTAAGAAAATTACCGCGAACAACAATGGCTAAATTTTTCTTGAAAAAAGTTGGAGAAATGTTGACTCCGGATTTACAGAAATTATTAGCAGAAAAAGTGGAAAGTGAGTTCTAAAATTTCGCGGAATAATTTTATATTTTTTGGAAAAATATTTAAAATTTGGCTGTGAAGAAATTTAAAGTCGTTTCCAAAAAATTAATTGTTAATGAGCCTTATTGTAAAATAGAAAAACAAAAGGTTATTACTCATAACGGTGCGGAACTGGATTGGTTTGTTCGTTTAAATTATGATGCAGTTATTGTGGTGCCGTTTTTTGAAACCGGGGAAGTGTTATTGCAAAAAGCTTATAAACATGGTGCACAAAGTTTTATTATCGAATTTCCGGCCGGGTTGTTAGAAGATACGAAAGAAAATTTAAAACATGCTGCAGCTCGAGAGTTACGCGAAGAAACTGGAGTTGTCGCTCAAAAAATAACCAAAATTGGTAGTGTTTTAGCTAATCCTACTGGTTCTCCTATGCGTTATCATTTTTTTATTGCTGAAGGTTGTCAGGCGATTGCAGATAAAGAATTAGACGATGCTGAGCAAACGGAAACTTTTTTAATCAAAGATTTTAAAATGGCGGAAGATTATTTGTTATCAACAATGCAACCTAAAGAACTGGCGTTGAAAGGCCCTCAGGTGAAGTTACAAACATCTACCGCCACAATTGCGGCCTTGCCTTTTGTGCGCAAGTACTTGGAAAAACAAAAATTTCGCGGAAAAAAAGCTCATCTTGACGCTGAGTAGTTTTTTTCTAGAATTTGGCAGTTATAAATAAACAAATGAAAGAAGCTATTCAGAAAGCTAAAAAGTCTTTAGGGAAAATATTGCATTCTCCCTTGGGATTTCAGCTTTTTAGTTTGAGTTTATTGATAGTTTTTGTTTTAAGTTTTCGTCCCAATAACTTTATTCCAACTCAGGAATATTTTGGGGGAGAAGAATTTGGATTAGAAAGTGAGGATTATTTATCTATAACGGAAGAAGGGTTTTTAGATAGTAAATATGGAGTTTCAACAGCCGGTTCTCGCGAAATTATTATTACAGATGAAGATGGGAATAAAGTAGTTAAAATTCAACCTAAAAAACGAGATAAAACCATTGTTTATAAAGTGAAATCGGGAGAGAGCGTTTCTAAAATCGCGCATAAATTCGGTTTGAATGTTTCTACTGTTAATTGGGCAAACAATCTTACCTCCAAAGCAACTTTGCAAATTGGACAAGAACTAAAAATACCTCCGACTGATGGAATTTTTTATAAAGTGGAAAGTGGAGATACTTTAAGTGAAATAGCTAAAATTCACGGTGTTGATATCAAAAAGATTTACGCTTATAACAATTTGAAAACAGGTAAGAAATTAAAAGCTGGACAAGAAATTTTTATTCCGGAAGCTCATAAGGTTTATGTTATTCGTGAACTTGAGATTCCCGCGAAAAATGGAACAAAAACCAAGCCGGTTTATAAAATTCCAAAAGTTGAGGTGGCCAGTGGCGGAACGATTGCTTCTATGGGGACAAAATTACAGAAACCAACGGTGGGAATTTTAACTCAAGGTTATCATAAAGGTCATTATGCTTTGGATATTGCAAATAAAATGAATACTCCAATTTATGCAGCAGCCGGAGGAACAGTTATAAAGTCATCAGACGGTTGGAATTATGGTTACGGTAATTATATTGTAATTGATCACGAATTTGAGTGAGCATATTACTATCTGGCCCAACAAAATCCCTAAATGCTCGACTTTTAAAGACTGTCATCGCAAGAGTAGCAATCACACTAAAAAGAAGAAT
>CAZYIR010000026.1:0-1699 GCA_964647165.1 uncultured Candidatus Peribacteria bacterium | reverse complement strand
TAAAAAAAATAATTTTGAAAAATTTCGCGGAAATAATTTTCAGTGTTTTTAAATTCAAATTCTGAAAAAAACAAGAACATTATTCTTCAATATTAACAACATTTGCTCCCAATCCGCGTAAATTCTCCGCGAAATTTTCATACCCACGCTCAATATAATTAATATTGGAAACACGAGTTATTCCGTCAGCAACCAATCCCGCCAAAACCATAGCCGCCCCCGCTCGCAAATCCCAACTTTGCACATTCGCCCCGCGCAATCTGGTTTTTCCGCGAATTTTAGCTTGATGTGGATTTAAAATCTGCACCTTGGCTCCCATCTTTTCCAATTCAGAAAGATAAATCAAACGATTTTCAAAAAGTGTTTCAAAAATCAGTGATTCGCCTTCACATTGCGTCAAAAGCACACCAAAAGGAGATTGTAAATCTGTAGAAAATCCGGGAAAAATAGAGGTTTGTAATTTTTTAACTGCCTGTAAGTCCGGGGATTTAAAGATTTGTAGAGAATTTTCGCGGAGTTCAAAAAGAGCTCCTGTTCTTTGCAAGGCCCCGTAAAAACTCATTAATTCTTGATGATTAACATTATTTATAAGTAAATTCCCCGCAGTTATAAGACCGGCAATCGCGTAAGTCCCCACCAAAATTCCGTCTGGAGGAATTTCAAATTTTCCTCCTTTTAATTTTTTTGTTCCGCGAATTTTTAAGCAATGTGTTCCCACACCATTAATTTCCGCTCCCATTTTTTGTAACATTTCCAAAGTGGCTGTCACATGAGTTTCTGACGCGGTAAAAAACAGTTCGGAATCATCTTCAATTCTGGAACAAAAAATTGCTAAATTCTCGGTAGCGGTCACCGAAGCTTCAGAAAACAAAACTTGTTTATTTATGAAATTTTTTCGCGAAAATTCCAGTGAAATTCGACTTTCGTCCGCATCTACAAAAACTCCCAAGGAAGCAAACGCATCCAAATGAGCAGAATTGGGACGCGCTCCAATAACACATCCTCCAGGGAGTTGAATTTCAGCTTGTCCAAAACGAGCCAAAAGTGGTCCCAATATTAGAATTGAAGCACGCATTTTTTTTACCAATTCACAATTTTTCAGTTTGTTCGGATCAATATTCTTAGCCGTAATTTCCACTGTTTTTGTCTGAAAATCTCGCGAAACCTCAACCCCCAAAGATTTAAAAATTTCTAAAAGAACTGCAATGTCCGATATTTCCGGAACATTTGTAAAAACACATTTTTCCGTTGTTAATAAAGCGGCGCAAAACATTGGCAAAGCGGCATTTTTAGCTCCAGGAATCTGTATTTCTCCTTGCAATTCTCGCCCCCCAATAACCTGCAAATATCTATTTTTTCGCGGAATTTTGGGACGCTCATTCGGATTAGCAAATTTAATTAAATCATCTCCCCCTAAAAGAAAAAGTTTTAAAACAACTTCATCTGATTTCGGGGTGGCTGTTCCACTGATCCAGTTGTGTATTGATTGTCTTTTTACCCCCAAAAAATCAGCCAAAGTGGAAGGAGTCCACCGATTTTCATCACACCATTGTTTGAGGTTTTTTTTAAAATAGATTTTCATTTGTAAAATTTCTCGTTAATTTATGCGAGAATTTTCGCGAAATTTTACTTATCAGTCAAATTTTTATGAAAATTTCGCGAAAATCTTCCTGTTTAATTTCAAAACAAAACTCTATTT
>CAZYIR010000025.1:0-2906 GCA_964647165.1 uncultured Candidatus Peribacteria bacterium | reverse complement strand
CTCGTATTCTTCTTTTGTTAGTTTTTTATTGAGAAAATAATATTGTTTTTGTCTTAAATTTACACACCCGAAACAATTTGAACAACCGATACAATTTTTGCAAAACCAAGAATCTGTACAGTTTTTACAATTCTGCAAATATCGCGAATCAAAACAATTAGTCGCGTTAAAACACTCGTATAGAAGTTCACTGTTGTAAATATACGACGAATCCACGATGTCCCGTCCTTTTTGAATTAGTTTGGAATACATACAATCCTCGGCATATTCGGAAGAATTTATTAAATAACAATTCCGGCAATATCCTGTCCCGGTAGTAAATTCGCAGTTTTCATTTCCGATTGTGACGGTCGCTGCGCGCGGGATTTCGGCTTGTAGTTCCGCGAAATTTTGGAAAAAGCTTTTTGAAAAATCAAAATCTCGTCCATAATCCAGTCCGTCCCATAAATCAGAAAACCATTCATCACGGCTACACAATTTTCCCGCGAAATTTTCTGGATAAATTGAAACCAGCGGTTTTCCGGAGAAACACGATTTTGCTTTATGCAAATATTGCTCATTCCGATGAGCTGTCCGCCGTTTCATTCTTTCTTCCGGGGAAATTGTCGGATCCGGTAGCGGAAACTTTTTCCCTGCGAAAGTGGGAGAAATTTTTTCGCGAAATTTTCGTTCGTCATCGGAAATGTGAAAAGTTGTCATTATTTATTGTGAATTATTTTATTAAAATGATTAGCTATTTCTTGATTCCCTGCGGGAGAAGAAATTATCCCGTGAATTTTTGCAGAATTTTGAGCAAGGTGTTTCCAAAAAGCTAACAATTTCTCCCAAGTGTTTTTTTTATTTTTTTCAGGCACTGGTATTGTATTTGGTAATTTTTCAGCCATTTTTTCGCGAGATTTTAAATTACTTTAAATTTATTCTTTAATTGTCTTTTTGTCAATAATTAGTCGCCAATAAAATAAAAATCTTGCAAACTATTTGTAATAATATACAATAAAATTGTCGAAAATATTTCGACAACACTTTTAAATTAAATTTCCGCGAAATTTCCCCGTCGTCCGTCACTCTGGCTTGCCCAGAGTCTAAGTAGGTTTTTATCTCAAAATCAGGATAACTCGCTTCGCTAAGGACCAAGATAACATTCAATGAGATTCTGGACGAAACATGAATTTGAGCTTGCTTTTGGCCAGAATGACGAAACAGAAACAACGAAATCTCACAATTTCTTCCGACCTCTTTATCTCTATAATTCTTCTGACAAATATCTAAAAATGCTTCAAAAAATTCTCCACAAAATCGGTTTAAATGAAAAAGAAATAAAAATTTATCTCGCGAGTTTAAGTTTTGGGTCACAGCCGGCCTCAGTTATCGCGAAAAATACAAAAATAGCTCGCCCGACAGTTTATGATATTTTTAAAAACTTGATTAAAAAGGGATTGGCCAGTAAGACCGAAAAACATGGTGGAACTTATTTCCAGGTTTTACCACCAGAAAACCTCATTCGCTATCTCGAACGCGAACACGAGAAAATTTCGCGGGATTTTGAGCAAAACAAAAAAGAAGTTGAAGATTTGTTACCTGTTTTGAAATCATTGCAAAATCCACTTAGTTCCAAACCGAAGGTGAAATTTTTCGAAGGTGAAAAAGGTGTGATGGAAGCATATGAGGACACACTGAAATCCCGCGAAAATATTCGCGCTTATGCTAATGTAGAAGAAATGTATAAAGGGTTGCCGAAATTTTTTCCGGATTATTTTAAACGACGAACGGAAGCCGGAATTTTTATTCACACGATTTGTCCTGATAATGAAAAATCAATTGAACGAAAATCGTATGATCAAGTCGAACTACGCGAAATTAGATTGATTGATAAAGAAAAATATGAATTTTCTCCGGAATTTAATATTTATGACAACAAGGTTATGATTGCTTCGTGGCGCGAAAAAATGGCAATCCTAATTGAATCGGAAGAAATTGCTGATTTTCATAAAAAAATGTTTGATTTGTTGTGGAGTTATTTAAAAAAATAATTTTTTCGCGAAATTTTTATCAAAGCGTTTTTAAAAATTTTATTTTTAAATTTCAATTTTTCTGTTTTAGCTTTAAAATCTAGGCAATGAATACTTTTTATCCGATAATTTTTTCAATTTTGGGGGCCTTGTTAGGAAGTTTTTCAACAATGTTAATTTGGCGGTTACACTTTGACGAACCGGGAATTTTCGCGGGGAGAAGCAAGTGTCCCAAATGTTTGAAAAAACTTTCGGCATTGTCTTTAATACCTATTTTTTCATGGATTTTCCAGAAAGGTAAATGTCAAAATTGCGGACAAAGAATTTCGTTTTTTTATCCGTTAGTAGAAATGGTTTTTGCGATTGTTTTTTTTGTATTTGCTCAGAAATTTTTTCGCGAAATTCCAACAGTTGATTTTGTTTTTTTAATGATTTCGTTGTTTTTTATATTGGTTTTGTTTTTTTATGATTTAAAATTCTTAGAAGTTGATCGTCGAATTTCTTTTCCCGCGATTTTTTTGGCTGTTTTATGGATTTTTTGGAAAACTTATAATGGAGATAGTTGTTCTTTGTATTTGATTGGAGGAGTTGTTGGCTTTTTGTTTTATTTTTTACAATTTTGGGCAACAAAATATTTTTTTAAGATAGAGGGTGTTGGGCAAGGAGATTTTGAGTTAGGAGCGTTGATGGGGCTTTTATTGGGGTGGAAAATGTTATTGGGGGCTTTATTTCTGGCCTACATTATAGGATCCATTATTGGAATTCCTCTTTTAATTTTTCAGAAAAAATTCGCGAAAAATTTACCGCAAATTTCCGGACATTTAGCTTTACCTATGGGGGCATTTTTGATGCCCAGCTTATTGGTTTTTTTATACAATGGTCCGCAATTATTAAATT
>CAZYIR010000024.1:0-1534 GCA_964647165.1 uncultured Candidatus Peribacteria bacterium | reverse complement strand
AAATTGAATCGAAGGATCTTCCTTTTGTTTTTTGAACAAGCGGAAGACCCATTCGACTTCTGGTATTTGAAAAACATTCGTCGCTCAGGGATAGGAAAATATAAAAATTTCGCGAAAAAAAACAAACACAACCACCGTCATTGCGAGTGGATTTGTTGTTTCTTTTCCTGTTGAGCGTGGCAATCTCCAAAAAGTCCGCGAAATTTTCTGCGCTAAAATCAATCAATTCCCTATTCCTGAGTGGGAGGTAAAAGGCAAGACCGAATTGAATCGAAGGATCTTCCGTTTATTTTTAAAACCAGCGGAAGACCCTTTCGACTTCTGGTATTTGAAAAGTATTTGTCGCTCAGGGATAGGAAAATATAAAAAATTTCGCGGAGTTTTTTTATCAGCACGGTAAAATAAACAGTAAGGGAGATTGTTTCGTCGCTGCGCTCCTCGCAATGACGACAAAATGAAAATTTCGCGGGATTTCGTTTTAATTTTCTAAAAAATTCTCTATAATTCTCCAGATGAAAATTCTGCTACTCGGATCTGGCGCGTTAAAAATCGGGGAAGCGGGCGAGTTTGATTATTCAGGGAGTCAGGCTATTAAAACTTTCAAAAAAGCCGGACACGAAGTCGTTTTGATTAACCCAAATATCGCGACAGTGCAGACGGATTATCCAGAGTTCCGCGAAAAAAACATTAGTGGCGCGGATAAAGTTTATTTTTTGCCGGTTAATCCAAGTTTTGTGAAAAAAGTAATTTTAAAAGAAAAACCTGATGCTTTGGCTTTGTCGTTTGGTGGGCAAACGGCATTAAATTGCGGACTAGAACTAGAAAAATCAGGATTTCTCCGCGAAAATAAGGTAAAAGTTTTAGGAACTCCGGTAGAAGTAATTGAGAAAACCGAAGACCGCGAAATTTTTGTCAAAGAGTTGGATAAAATTGGAGTTAAAACTCCTCGTTCAATAGCTACTTATAATGTAGAAGAGGCCAAAAAAGCCGCCGAAGAAATTGGATTTCCACTAATTATGCGAGCGGGATTTACTTTGGGAGGAAAGGGATCTGGATTTTGTGAAAATTCGCGAGATTTTGAGAAAATGGTTAAAGAGGCCTTTGCTTTTTCGCCACAAGTTTTGATTGAAGAAGATTTACGAGGTTGGAAAGAAATTGAATACGAAGTGGTGCGCGACAACGCTGATAATTGTGTGACTGTATTGAATATGGAAAATTTTGATCCGCTGGGGATTCATACTGGAGAATCGATTGTAATTTCTCCGTCAATGACTTTGGCAAATCGCGAATATCAAATGTTGCGAACTGTGGCGATTAAAACAATTAGGCATTTGGGAATTGTGGGAGAATGTAATATTCAATACGCGCTAAATCCGCACGACGATAAAGAATATCGAGTTATTGAAGTGAACGCGCGACTTTCGCGAAGTTCTGCGCTGGCATCAAAAGCAAGTGGTTATCCGCTGGCGGCGGTGGCGGCCGATATTTTGATTGGAAAAAACCTACCGGAAATTGAGAATGCGATTACGAAAAA
>CAZYIR010000023.1:0-1981 GCA_964647165.1 uncultured Candidatus Peribacteria bacterium | reverse complement strand
TAGTGCAGGTCATAACGCTGAGCTAGACTTTCATCAGTTGTTTTACCCCACGGTGTATAATCTAAAGTTCCTCCGTTATCAGTTCCCCGCAAAGATCCTCCCAGAGTATTTCGCGAAAGAAGTGAGCCCTCTAACAGTAGCTGCTTATCACGAGTTCCGGTATTACCGGTATCTATTTTATCTCTATCATTATTCATAAATCCTCCGTCAGCAAAGTAAGATCCCGCGATTTTTTGGACATCGGAAGCTACAAAAATATTTCCCACTTTCGGATAAGTTCCGGCTTTACTTCGTAAAACAATTACTCCAAATGAATCATCAGCCGTACTTCCTCCATCAGAATCATCATATTTCAAATCTCCAGTAATTTTTAAATTACCATCAATCAGAATTAAAGTATTTTTACCACGAGGAAGTGTTCCGGATATTTCTAATACCTTACCAGTCGCACTGCTAGCCCTAGAAAGATCAACTACGGCCACATTTCCACTTGTAAACAAATTACTAAGATTTTTTGTATTATTATCTTTAAATTTATTATCTTTAAATTTATTCACGGAATTTCGCGCTAATTCCCAACCGTTTTGTACAATTTCCTCATAAACATCAGTTTTCGCGGAATTTAGTCCAATATTCAGAATTTGGTCCCCCTCTTTACCCAAAAATACTTTCTCTTGGTCACCACTCACAAAACCCTCAATATCAGCTCCAATAAACTTAACTTTTAAATTATCTGTATTTAATCCAATAATATCATTAGGATTACCAACCTCAGTAAACATTCCTCCCACAGCTCCCGCTATATATTTGATTAATTCCCCTCCCAGATTATATGAAATTGTAGTTGTCAAAGCTACGGAATCATCTCCCAAAACAGTTCCCGGAACTTCTTTTAACCATCGATTATCAAAAATTTCCGCGAAAATTTCCAGATCGTTAGCATTTAAACTATCCCACGAATGTTCTGGATCAGAATCACAATTTTTAAAACTAGATTCTCCAGTTTCAGGGTCCACTTTTTTTTCACACAAATTATCAAAAATATCCGTCACTTGAACTTCTCCTGTCCCGCTATTAATTGGTGCTGTATTTGGATCTTCATCGTCCGCAACTTTAATTTCAACTTTCTCCTGTAAAGCCAACTCATTCTCAATGCTTGGTTTAGCAGAAAAAGGATTCGCGAATTTTAGAGACTTGGAAATTGATATATCATCAATTAAATTATTTGTAGGGTCTCCATTTTCATCAACCTTTTTCAAATTGGTAAAAACAAAATCTAAGGAAGCGCTAACCAAACGCGATAAAGTCGCGGAATAGTTCTCAAAACTTACAGTTTCCTTTTTTATACTCGGAGCGAGGGCCTTTAAGTGAAATTCATTGTTATTATCTAAAGCTTCAGCTGATCCTGAATCACTAGGCAACTCACTGTAAGAAGAACCATCTCCTGAGAACTGCAATCCATCGCGAAATTTTGCATCTCCTAAATTAGCATCATTACTACTATCTATCGAAGAATTTTTGGCATAAACTTCCGGGGTTTGCCCTTCCGCGGTATTTCCATACTGATCTTTCAAAACTAATTCAAAATCACAAGTATCAGAGTTATTTGCTACTTTATCACAATCTCCCTCTAAAGATCCCTGCCTAGGTGTTCCCGGTTTAACTGTAAACTTAATTTCTTTTTCTGTCTCATTACCGGCTTTATCTTTTAAATTAATTGTTAATTCATACTCTCCGGCCGAATTAAAACAGTCTGCCAAATTATCAAATTTTTCGGTGTCAGAATCCCATCCGGCCTCTGTAAAAGTTATAGCATCATCTATATCATCATCGTTGTCTATTTTACTAGAAAAATTTGTACAAGCCCCATTATAACTAACTCCTCCACCCTTATTGTTGGTATTTTCATACCTAATAGTTATCGTGGAAGCATCTTCATCAATATCAGATTGCGCGTATTGTTCCGCGAAAATTTGCCCTC
>CAZYIR010000022.1:0-7351 GCA_964647165.1 uncultured Candidatus Peribacteria bacterium | reverse complement strand
CTTTTGCCGATTTATAAAAAATTCTTTGTGGAAACAAATGTTATTGCGCCGACTGTGACAGTTGCGCCAAATTTGAATCAAGAAAATTTCTGGCTTTATAAAGAGTATCCACATTTAGATATGAAAGATGTTATTGATATGATTGCTACTGTTTACAAATGGATTGATCAATCAATTTCGTTTGAGTGGATGCTAAATCCGGCAGAAACAACACCGGCAGACTTGTTTAACAACTATTTCCACGCCTGGAAATCTGGGATTAAAACAATTTATTACCTTCGCTCAATGTCCGGGGAAATTAAAGAAGATTGTATTAGTTGTAGTGGGTAAAATTTCGCGGAGATTAATAAAAACAAGTTTAAATCAGCCGAAAAAAATAGAGATGTATTTTTTCAACCTAAGTCTAATGTTTTAATTCGCGATTTTCTCGCGAAATTTTCTAAAAAAACTAAACTAAGGAAGCATAACTTTTTTAAAAAATGAAAAAAATATTAGTCGTTTTGTTGTCTATTGCATTTTTAGCACCAGCTTCTGCAATAACAGTCAAAGAACAGAAAAACGAGCACAATTTAGATTTAAAATTAACAAAAAATTTACCACAATATTTTCGAGATATTGCTCCTCAATCAAAGTTAAACATTGTGTTAGATTCAGCTATTTCCCGCGAAATTTTAGAACCGGGAAGTTTTTTCCGTCCGGAAGCGGATTTGCCGGCAATTTTATTCTTAAGGGCCTTAGTTAAGGATTCGGAAACGAAGTTAAAATCAAATAATTTCGCGGACATTTTGTCGGCAGCGGTTAAAAATGAAATTATTGATGAGAAAACAGCTAAAAATTTACAATTTGATTCCCCTGTAAACAAATTAAGAACACTAAAAGGGATTCTAAAAAGTAAAAAACTTTATCCGGCACGACGCATTTCACAAAAGTTCCGCGAAATTTTTTCTTCTAATCTGGTCTCCCCTAAAGATTTGCCTTACTTGGAAGCAGCGGTAGCTTCTGGGATTTTGTTGCCGGAAGAGTTGAAAAATTTTCAACCGAATCAATTTGTAACTCGTCGCGAATTTTTTACTTGGTTATATAATTATGAACGCCAAGGAGAACGAAAAGTTAAATTGGCAACCGATCTGGGGTTTGAGCGGAATAAAAAAACTTTTCGTTATAATTCGCAGGGACGATCGCGTTTAATAATTGAACGAAAAAATTCTCAATTAAAAAAAATTCGCGAAAAACGAAAAAAGTTGGAAAAACAAAACAGTTCCCTTTCATCATTGAGTAAAATTTCGCGGAAAATTGTTAAAAACTCGTTTCCTGGAGAATCGGTTTTAAATGAAATTTATAATGAAATAATAGAAAAGTATCGTTTTGCCGACGAATTAACCCAGGACAAAAAACAAGAAATGGTTGATCAATCATTGTCTGCTTTGGTGCAAGCACTTGGTGATAAATATTCTTTTTATATCAAACCACAAAAGACGAAACAATATTTAGATAATTTAAAAGGAGAATTTGAAGGAATTGGTGCTTATGTAGAAATGATTGATGGGAAATTTACAATTATCGCGCCCCTTAAAGGATCACCGGCCGCAAAAGCCGGATTGAAAGCGCAAGACATTGTTTTGGAAGTGAACAACAAAGATGTGTCCGGAATGTCAATTAGTGAAACAGTTGATTTAATTATGGGACCAGCCGGAACAACGGTTAACTTAAAAATTTCGCGGGGAACAAAAACCTTAAATGTTTCTGTAATTAGAGACCGTATTATTGAACCAAATGTTGTTTTGAAGTGGGAACAAGGAATTCCGATTGTAGAAATTCATCAATTTAATCCTGATACAATTCTGGATTTAAATAAGATTTTACCTGAAATTCTCGCGAAAAATCCACGAGGGCTCATTCTGGATTTGCGTAATAATCCAGGCGGTTATTTAAGTTCAGCACAAGAAGTTGGGAGTTTGTTTTTGAATAAGGGGGAAGTTGTTTTCTACACCGAAGACAGGCATGAAACAAAGACATTTTCGGCTAAAACTCGCGGAGCTTTGGCGAAGTTTGATAATATTGTTGTTTTGGAAAACAAAGGGACTGCTTCTGCTGCCGAAATTTTAATAACAACTCTGCAAGATTACGGGAAAGCTCGTGTTGTTGGAACGACCTCTCTGGGGAAGGGAACCGTACAAAATGTTCATGATTTACAAAACGGTGGATTACTAAAATTGACTATAGCCAAGTGGTTAACCCCTCAAAAAAGATGGATTAACGAAGTGGGAATTGCACCGGATTTAAAAGTTGAAGAAAGCTCGGAAAGGTTTGGAAAAGAAGATAAGCAATTACAAGCAGCTTTGCGCGAAATTTTCAGATAAATCTCTATTTTTTATAAAATTTTTAAACAAAATCCAGCTTAATGAGTCCCAAAAGAATTCGTAATCATGTTAATCCGCTGGCAATTTTAAAAGAACATAGTTTTTCCGGATTTGGGAACAGTAATCCAATTTTGGTAGATGTTGGAAGTTGTAAAGGAGAATTTGCTGAAGAATTAGTAAAAAAATTTCCCGCGAAAAATTTTATTTTTTTTGAAATCAGGGTGCCATTAGCTGAAAAACTTCGTCAAAAATTTCAAAACAAGAAAAATGTTGTAGTTTTTGATGGCGATGCCGGGCGAAATTTTCGCGGAATTTTAGAACCTTGTATTAAACAAGGGGCGATTATCGAACAAATTTTTGTAAATTTTCCAGATCCCTGGTTTAAGGAACGACACAAAAAACGACGGTTTATAAATGAAAGTTTTTTGAAAGATTGCGCCAAATGGTTGACCAAGGAGACTGAATTTATTTTTCAAACAGACCAAGAATTTATGTTTAAAGAAACACTAGAAGTTGTAAAAAATTCTCCTTTCTCCAAGATAGAATTTTTTAACAATTCTATTCACGAAATCCCAACACATTGGGAAAAACAAAAATTACTGGAAGGAGCACAGATCTGGAGGATGAAGTTTTTTAGAGAAAATTCATAATTATTTTTGACAGTGGGGACAAAAATGAGTTCCTCGTCCTGCCAATTTTATTTTTTTTATTAATGTTCCGCATTTTTTACAAGGAATGTTTTCCAGCCCATAAACCTGTAATTTGTCTGTAAAATTGCCTTTTCCGCCAAAAGCATCTCGATAGTTTCTAAAAGTTGTTCCGCCCATTTTAATTGACTCATTAATAATTTCGCGGATATTTTTAAACAAAAGTTTGGCTTCAACTTCGTTTATGTTTTCTATTTTTCGCGTTGGTAGGAGCCCGCTACGGAAACAAGCTTCATCAACATAAATATTCCCTAAACCGGCTATTATCTGTTGGTTTAGAAGAAAAGATTTTAAAATCATTTTGTGATGTTTAACTAATTTTTCGCGAAAATTTTCCCATAAATATTCGCTTGTTCCCGGCTCAATTCCATATTTTCCGCGAATTTTTTCCAGTTCTGCACGAGAAACGGTCATCAAATAACCAAATTGCCTTAAATCATTGTAAAAAAGCGTTCCTCCGTCTTCAAAATTAAAAATTATGTGTGAATATTTGTTGGGAAATTCATTTTTTTGATGTGGTTCATAATGTCCGCCCATTATTTTTTCTTCTCCTTTTTGCCAAATTAGTTGTCCGGTCATTTTAAGATGAACAAGAAGAAATTTTTTCGCGGGAACAGAAATATTTTTGGTTTTCAGTTTATTAGAAGGAATACTTAATTCAAAAATTAAAAGTTTTCCAATTCGCTGAATGTCTTGAAAAGCGCTTCCGATCAAAATTTCGCGGAAACTTTTTATTGAATTTTTAACTAATTTTGGTTTTAAAATATCAATTTTGGTGATTTTTTTCCCTAAAATATGTTTTTTTAATCCGCGTCTAATAGTTTCAACTTCTGGCAATTCTGGCATTTTTATGTATTATTTTCGCGTAAATTATAACAGGTTTAAAAAAAATGAGTGTTAGAAAAATAAAAGTTTGTCAGGGACGACATTGTCAAAGTGTTGGGAAATTTATTTTTGAAAGATTGGAAGCCGAAATTAAAAAATCTTCCGCGAAAAAAATAGTTTTAGAAAAATGTCCTTGTCGAGGAATGTGCGCGGAAGGACCAATTGTTATAGAAGAAAAAAACGAAAAAACAATTGTTCACAAAAGAATGGATCCCATAAAAGCTTCTAAAATTTTGTAATTACCCATTTAATAAAATTTCGCGGAAAATTTGGTTTAATTTTAAAAAACACTTAAAATTTTTCCGCTTGAAAAAAATCCCCCCGTAAAGCACTGATTTCTGATATATTTTTTAAACAAAATTTACAATGACAACTGCCGATAAAACACTTCGAAGAAACAAAATCTTTAATCCGGAAGGAGATGATTCTGTGTCTAATCGAACCATAATAAAAGGAAACATTACCGGACTTTTTAATTTGGGAGACGTGAAATACAATTGGGCGAAACAGATGTATCAAGTTATGATTGGTAATTTCTGGGTTCCGGAAAAGGTTTCTGGGTTGGGAGATGATGCCATTGTTTATAAACAAGAATTAACTGAGGCAGAAAGAAGGGCTTATCGGGGAATAATTTCTTTTTTAACTTTTTTGGATTCTCTACAAACAGTAAATTTACCAAATTTTTCGGATTATATTACCAGTTCAGAAGTTAATTTAATTTTATCAATTCAATCGTATCAAGAGGCAATTCATTCTCAATCATATACAACGATTTTGGAAACGGTTGTTGATGCGAAAGAAAGAGAAGAAATTTACTACTTTTGGCGAGACGATAAACATCTTTTAAAACGCAATAAATTTATTGGTGATATTTATCAAAGATTTATTGATGAACCTAATGATAAAAATTTTTTCGCGGGGATTATTGGAAATTTTTTGTTAGAGAGTTTGTATTTTTATAATGGTTTTGCTTTTTTCGACACTTTAGCTTACAGCTCAAAGATGATTGCCACAGGACGAATGATTAATTATATTCGTCGGGACGAATTAACTCATGTTGCAATTTTCGCGAATATTTTAAAAGAAATTCGCAAAGAATTTCCTGAAATGTGGGATGAAAATATGATAAACGAAATGTTTAAAGAAGCGGTTAAACAAGAAATTGAGTGGTCTCATCATATTTTAGGAAATGATATTCCAGGAATTTCCAAGGAATCAACTGAAAAATATACCAAATATTTAGCAAACACTCGTTTAGAAATGCTAAACTTGCCTCCTTTATATCCGGACGAAATGACAAATCCATATAAACATTTGGAAGCAATGGCCGACAATAATTCTGAAAAAACAAATTTTTTCGAATCAACGGTTGTGAATTATACTCAATCAAGTTCAATGAAAGGAACTTGGGATTTTTAAGTCTCCGCGAAATTTTGAAGGATTATCGTTTTTTTAAAAAATCTACGACAAATTCCGCGACTTTTTCAGTGTGAGTATGGTGAATTCCGTGACGCCCCTCAGGAATTGTTTTTAGTTGGGAATTTTTTAATCTTTTGCGAAATATTCGTCCGGCCTCCAATGGTGTTACAGAGTCCTTTTTGCCCCAAATTAATAAAACTTCGTTTTTTATTTGTGATAACGATCCCCCCAGACATGGTTCGGCGATTATCTTTTGAAAAGTTTCTTTAAGTTCGGGGGGACAATTCCCCCAATCTCTAGCCCCAAAAACCTTTTTAACAATAAATTTCTGAAAATTTCGCGGAACAATTTTTTTAGCTAACGGAAATGCTTTGGCTAAAAAACGAGATAATTTCTGTCTCCAAGAAAGAGGTAAGCAAATTCCGGCCGCTGAAGTTAAAATAATTTTCCCCGCGAAATTTTTGTTGCGCAAAAGAAAACGAACAATAATTCTACAACCGAAAGAATGTCCGTACAGAATTGGTGATTTAAAATCAAGATCAGCTAAAAATTCCTCTAACCAATCGGAATAATCCCAAACAGACCATCCTTTTTCGATAATGACTTCGGCTTGTTTGGGGTCCTCACAAAAATTACGACAATCGGTGTTAATATATTTTTTCGCGGGAAGAGGACTTTGTCCAAATCCCGGCAAATCAGGAATAATTATTTCTGCAGACAATTTTTTCGCGAAAATTTTAGCTAAAGGAATAAATCCTTCTGAAACGATTTTGGTGGGGTCCCAACCATGTAAAATAACAATTTTGTGTAAAGAATTTTGATTTCCGATTCGCAAATAACGAACTTTTTCTCCTAAAATACGACAAAATTCTTCTTTCATATGGTTTTATTCTAAAAAAATGATTCCTTTTGGCAAAATTTCGCGGAGAAAAACGAAATAATTACAATGGAATTCAAATTTTTTTGTTTTTCCATTTCCAAAAGTATTTCACGGCGCTAACTAAATGAATCCAAAATGTTTTACGAAAAATCGCGGAACCAATAAATCCTCCAGAAAGTCTGTTTGGGGAATGAATGGCAACGGCCTCGGTAATTTGGATTGTTTTTAGGCCAGCATTTTTTAGTCTCCGACAAAAATCAATATCCTCCATAAACAGAAAAAATCGTGAGTCAAAGCCCGCGAATTTTTCATAAATATCTTTTTTCATAACCCAGAAACTACCTTGAGCCCAATCGGTTAATATCTTTGAAGGAGAAGAACGAAGAGAGAAATTGTTTACAAAAGGAATTTTTTTAAACAGTCTTCGTTTTATTAAAGAAACAATGCTTGGAAACCGACGACAATTTTCCAAAATTTTTCCGTCGGTGGTTTTTAAAACCGGTACCACAACCCCAACATTTTTTTCGCGAGAAATCGCTTCTAAAAGTTTATCAAAAGTTCCTTTTAGAACTTCTGTATCGGGATTACAAATTGCTAAAAATTTTCCAGCCGCAAACTTTACCCCTTCGTTATTACCTTCCCCATACCCCAAATTTTTAACCAGTTTGATAACATGCACTTGGTGATTTCCCGCGAAATTTTTGGTCAAAAATTCACCGTCAGTTCCTTTTTTGGTTGGGTTATCGACAATAATCATTTCCCAAGACAATTTCGGCGGGAACTTAGTTATTGATTTATACAAATTTAAAACTTTATCCGCGCTTCCAAAATTAACGGTTATTATTGATAATTCAGGTTTTTGTGGTTCGTTCATAACATAATCAGTTTACAAATCTCGCGAAATTGTGCAAAATCCGAATGAAATTAATTATAAAAAATGAGTACATATAAAATTTTCGCGGGAACCAGCCATGAGGAGTTTGCTGATAAATTAACGAAACACATTGGGATAGAACTGGGAAAACGAACTATTAAGAAATTTGCCTGTGGAGAAACTTATGTCAAATTTGATGAGACTTTTCGCGGAAAAGATGTTTTTA
>CAZYIR010000021.1:0-2147 GCA_964647165.1 uncultured Candidatus Peribacteria bacterium | reverse complement strand
ACATCTGAATTATTAGAAAGTGTTATTATAGATATCTCAGGAACGTTATTTATTCTAAAAAAATGAGTTCCGATTCCTGGTGATACATTAACATAAACAGGTGACTTGTTTACTTTATATAAACCTAATGTATATCTAGATTTATATTTCAATTTATCAATAGCCATTTTTCGCGCTATTGGCAAATTAACCTCTAATCCATGCGTATGTCCTGATAATACCAAAGTGTTATTAAATTTAGAAATTTTTTCATCGCCAATTCCACTTATGTCGTGTGTTAATATTAAGGAAAATACCTCATTATTAGTTAAATCCCACTTAAAACCATTTTTACAAAAATATTTAATTTCGTATTCATCCCTAGGTATATAGGTCTCCTCCCCTTCAAACACTAAAACCAATCCCCGGAAGGGTCTTATTTACATATATAACTAAAATCTCCTCATTACTATCCACCATAGTGGAAAGGAATCAGGTGCCATTAGTGTATGTTCTGGCGGAGAGGGAGGGATTCGAACCCTCGGTACCGTTGCCGGTACGTCGGTTTTCAAGACCGGTGCATTCGACCACTCTGCCACCTCTCCGCTGTTTTTGCTAAAATAGCGACGAGATTATAAGAAAAACTTTATTTGTTGCAAAACAAATTTTGCGAAATTTGTAATTTTTTCGCGAAATTTAATTATTTTAATGGATTTTTTTTGGGAATTCCCACTTCTCGCGGATAAAAATTTGGTGTTGGTTTTATTTTTTTTATTACGATAAAAACCCGCGAATTTTTACAAATTTCTTCTTCATAAATGTTTACAATCTCTGCCCCCAACTTTTTTTCAAGGTTTTTATAAGTTTTTAAATCTTCTAAAATAGCTGGACCTTGATAAGCGAGAAACTCACCACCAAGTTTTACGAATGGCAAGGTTAATTCCAAAAGTGTCGGCCACGGTGCAACTGCGCGCGTTACAACTTGATCAAATTTTTCGCGATATTTTTTATCGTGCGCGAAATTTTCGGCTCGTCCGTGTAAAATTCGCGGGATTTTGATTTCACTTTCTTCCGCCATAGCTTGAACAACCTTCAGTTTTTTGCCAACGGAATCTAATCCGGAAAAAAAAGCGTTAGGCATTAAAATTGATAATGGCAAAAGCGGAAATCCTCCACCGGTCCCCATATCTAAAATATTTTTCGCGGAATTTTGCAAGTATTTATAACCAGCAACCGAATCTATAAAATGTTTTTCCCAAATACCTTGCTTGTCTCTTATCGCAGAGATATTTATCTTTGAATTCCAATCACCATAGGATTTCAAAAGTTTCTGAAATTTTTCCAACTGTTTATCAGAAATTTCCACTCCCGATAGTTCCGCGAATTTTTCTTTATTCATCTCATTTATTGTAATTAATTTTCAAAATCCCGCGAAAAAAAATAAAGTTCGAACTTTAACAAGTTTAACACAAGAAAGTAAGTCCGAATTTAAAATATTTTTACTGTCGTAAAAACGCCTGTACAAATCCGTCTAAATCTCCATCAAAAACTTTATCTGGATTATTATGTTCGAAATTTGTTCGATGATCTTTGACTAATTTATACGGTTGTAAAGTGTAAGTTCGTATCTGCGAACCAAAAGAATTTTCCAGTCGTTCTCCGCGAATTTCTTCCAATTTTTCAGCATTTTGTTCCAATTTAAGTTGCAAAAGTCGCGACTTTAAAACCTTCATTGCCGAATTTTTATTCTGAAGTTGTGATTTTTCGTTTTGACAACTGACTGAAATATTGAGCGGCAAATAGGTAATTCGCACTGCCGAATCTGTTGTATTCACACTTTGACCTCCGTTTCCACTGGCGCGAAAAACATCAATTCGTAAATCTTTTTCCGCGATTTCCACCTCAGTATCCATCTTAATTTCCGGTAAAACTTCTACCCGCGAAAACGAAGTTTGACGCAAATTTTTCGCGTTAAATGGTGATAATCTAATCAACCTGTGAACTCCGTGCTCTGATTTCAAAAATCCGTAAACATTAAATCCTTTGATTTCAATTGTCGCGGATTTTAGTCCCACATCTGATAAAGATTCATCTAGAATTTTTGTTTTCCATCCTTTTTTTTCAGCGAATCGCAGATACATTCTTAATAAAATTTTTGAAAAATCCTC
>CAZYIR010000020.1:0-4543 GCA_964647165.1 uncultured Candidatus Peribacteria bacterium | reverse complement strand
CAGCTGGAGCTACTGTAGAACTAGCTTAATTTTTACATTTTAAACAAAACAAGATAGGCGCTGAGGAAACTCAGGCCTATTTTTTTTCGCGAATTTTTTTGCTATTAACTTTTGGTTATCAATCGTTTATAATTTCCGCGAAATTTTTTAAAAACATATCCAATGAGATCATTTAATCACACTCTTCGCGTCAATAATGTTCCTAATGATATTCGTTCTTTACTGTATCATATTGCACGCGGAGTTAAGTATATCAATTTTTCGCTTCGGGCGGGAAATACGGGGAAAGCAGATACTTCTAATTGTTCGGGGGAAGAACAATTGAAATTAGATGTATTAGCAGACAGGATTATTATGAACGAATTGAAAGGATCAGAATTATGTGCTTTATTGGCCAGCGAAGAACAAGATGATTTAGTTAAACTTCCAGCTCCTCGCGGAAAATTTGTGGTAGCCTATGATCCTTTGGACGGAAGTTCTTTAGTAGATGCAAATTTAACTATTGGGTCTATTTTTGGTATTTGGCAGGGAGACGAATTAGTTGGAAAAAAAGGAAATGAATTGGTTGCAGCCGCTTACGCAATATATGGTCCACGAGTTGAATTGATTGTAGCTATAAAAAATAAGGGAGTTTTTGTTTTTGAAATGAATGATGTTGGAGAATTTATGTTAACAAAATCTGATTTAAAACTTCGCGAAAATTCAAAATACTTTGCTCCGGGTAATTTAAGAGCAACGCAAATTAATAAAAAATATTTAGAATTGATAAATAATTATATTTCTGAGAAAAGAACCTTAAGATATTCGGGGGGGATGGTACCGGATTTACATCATATTTTAATAAAAGGAGAAGGTATTTTCACTTATCCGGGATGTGAAAAACATCCAAATGGAAAACTAAGACTGGCTTTTGAATGTGCGCCGTTTGCTTTTATTTTCGCGGAAGCTGGAGGAAAGGCAACTACTTGGGACGGACAAAATATTTTAGATCTAGAGATAACAAATCCTCATCAACGAACTACGATTTTTATCGGATCAAGAGGAGAAATTAATAAAGCAGTTGAAGCTTTAAAATAAACTTTCCACGAAATTTTGTTTAAAATCTTTTTTTTGTTAAACTTCTATAGAATATAGAAAACAAAAAATAGAATGAAATTTTTAAATTCCGCTTTTACTTTAATAGAGTTGTTGGTTGTAATAGTTGTTATTGGACTTCTTTCAACTATTAGTATTGCAAGTTTTAACGGTTATATGGAAAAAGCAAGATTAGCCAAAGCACAACATTTTGCAGTAAGTTCACAGAAAACTTTATTTTTAGAAGTACTTAGGGATGGAGTTAATAATTTTACATTTCGTTTAACTTACGATGGAAATTCAATAGATGAATCAGGAGAAATTACATATATTCGCGATATTTCAGGGCAGGGGAATGATTTTTCTCCGTCTAGTCCTCAGTGGGGGAATAAGGGAAAAGATGCTCATCCATCAACAGATATTCCATTGCCGTTGGGGAGTGGATATTCTTTGGATTTAACGGATAGTACGCGTGGATTTGAGCGGAGAGCTGTTGATACGAATAATAAAGTCGTAGAAACAGGAACAATATCAACTTGGTTTAAATACGATTCTTTACCAAGTGATTATAAGTACATTTTTTATGTTTATAAGAATGGAGGAAATTCAATAACTCTAGGGGCAAAAGCGGACGGAGTTTTTCGTTTTAGAACAGGTGCTAATGGTGGACATGAAATTCTTAGTAAACCAGGACTAATTAAGGAAGGTGTTTGGCATCATGTTATAGCAGCTTATGATGGGTCAAAGATGAAGCTTTGGATAGATGGTAATTTTATCGGTGAAAAAACGGCTAATGTGGGAAATATATGGGGGCCTGGAACAATGGTTTTAGGTGGAGTTAATTTTACGGGGAAATTAGATAATTCAGATTTTTATCCGGTTGTTTTTGAGGATTTTTAATGAACTTTCCGCGAAAATTTTATTCCATTACATAAAGTTAAACTATAAATGTCCTTAAAAAGAAAATTTAAATTTTGGAAGTATTTGTGAAATTTTCGCGGAAGATTATAATTCAGACGTTTTTTTTAAAAAAATGAAAGTAGAAATAAATCTTTCAAATCATCATATTCATCTATCACAAGATGATTTAGAACTTCTTTTTGGTGCTGGGTATAAATTAAATAAGTTGCGTGATTTAAAACAACCTGGACAGTTTGTTGCCCAAGAAGTAGTTACGATACAAGGACCGGAAGGAGAAATTAAAAATATGCGTATTTTAGGTCCAGTTCGTTCTCAGACACAGTGTGAAATAATGCTGGGAGATGCTTATCGTTTAAAAAACAAGAAACCGCAAATAAGATTGTCTGGTGATTTAAAGGGAACTTGTCCGTTTACAATTATTGGTCCATATGGAACTGTTCAGAAAAAAGAAGGGTTAATTATTGCCAAAAGGCATATTCATTTGGATCCATTTACCGCGAAAAAATGGCAAGTACAAAATGGTGAAGAAGTTGCCGTAAGAGCTGGTTTACAAGAAAGAGAAGTTGTTTTTGAAGATGTTATAATCAGAATTTCCGACAATTATGTGCCAGAATGCCACATTGATTTTGATGAAGGAAATGCGGCTGGAATTAAAAATGGTGATCAAGGAAGTGTCTTGGTAATAAATGAGAAGAAATGTGAAATTTGTTTTAGTCGAAAAGATTGTCAGTGATAATTGAAATTTCGCGAAATTTTCCGGATGGAAGGTCTCCTAGTTCCCAATTATCAAACTTTGTTCGCAACAAATCTTCTACCTTCAGTCCGCACGCTTCACACATTCTTCGTATTTGGCGATTTCGTCCTTCAGTGAGAATTATTTTAAATTTTCGCGGACCTATTTTTTTTACCGGACAGGAGTGAACTTTCTTTCCTCCCAAAACAATACTTCCGTTGCCCAATTTTTCTAAATCATTTTTATTTAATTCACGATTTACCTCAACTAAATACTCTTTTTTATGATTATTTTTAGGATGAGCCAGATAATTTGCCAGATCACCATTATTAGTTATCAATAAAAGTCCCCGCGAATTTTTATCCAATCGTCCAACCGTTATTGTTTTTTTCAACCCGAAATCAAAATCAAGAATTGTGGGAGTATTTATTTTTTTTTGAAAAGTTATCTCTACTCCCAACGGTTTATGCCACGCCAACAAAATAGTTTTTTTATGTAGAGGAATAATTGGTTTTCCGTTAACTAAAATCTTTTCTTCACCGCTAACTTTTTGTCCAATTTGTGCTAACTTATCATTCACTAAAATTTTTTTCGCGAAAATTAGTTCTTCTGCTTTTCGGCGCGAACAAACTCCCTGTTCAGAGAGGAATTTTTGTAATCTAACTAATTTTTTCGCGGACATTTAAGTACGCCGACGAAAAGATAAATAGAAAAACATAATTATTGCTACAACAGAAAGTGTAAATAGCATACCTGGTCCACTGGTTGCCAATGTTGTTGTTGAGAAAGTCAATGTTGTTCCTAATGACCGGTTTCCAGCTTGATCTACGGTAACGATTTTTACAGCGTAATCTGTATTTTCGCGAACATCAAAAACCATTTCTTCCAAATCTTTTCCAATAGAGTATCCTTGATCCCAATCACCGTTTCCTCGTTTTACATAAAATATTTGATCAGCTACATCACCGTCTGTGTTCCGCGATTTTTTCCAGCGGAGAGTAACTGTTTTTCGATTTTTTAAATTAGATTTATCAACATTTAAATCAGTAACATCTAGCGGTGGAACAGTATCAATTTCTTCCTCATTCGCGGTCGGTTCTTCATTAGGTGTTAATTCTTCATTTTCATTACTTGGGTTTATGGTGTTTTCTGTAGCAGTTTCTTCAGTATTTGTATTTTCATTAGCGGCCGGGTGAGTTTCGGCTGTATTTTCAGTAGTTTCTTCTTCTTGTTTAGCGGGAATTTCCACGGAAACTTCTTCAGAATAATTTAATGATTCTTGCAATTCATCATCAAAAGCGGTTACCGCGAAATAATAAGTTGTTCCATAATCTAAATTTTCTATCGGGTAAGAAGTGCGCGCTCCGACATCAATTTGTTCTTCATAAAAATCATCTTCACTTTGCACAGAATTTTTTCCATAATAAACCCTGTAACCGGTAATTATTCCTTCTTCGGAGATGGCTTCGTTCCAAGTTAAATTTACAGAATTATCTCCAATAAGTTTAGCTTCTACGCCAGTTACTTGTGAAGGTGGAGCAGCCGCAAACCCAAGTCCGTAAAGCCCAAAAGACAAGACTAAAATTAAAAAATTTCGCAGAAAACCGATAGAAAAATTTATTTTCATTTTCATTACATATATTAGTTCTTTTTCATTTTAAAGAGGTGTTTTGTTTTTTACAAACTTTTTTTAAGATTTCCGCGAAATTTTACGCAAAAAAACAATAGTTGTTTCTCATTTTAACAACTGAGTTATTCAAAACCGTTTTTTCCCGCGAAATTTTCTTTAGAAATAGACTTTTTGGTTTTCAATGC
>CAZYIR010000019.1:0-8413 GCA_964647165.1 uncultured Candidatus Peribacteria bacterium | reverse complement strand
TTTTCCAATCACAACTCTTATTTTGTCTTCTGGAATTTGGAAAGAAACAATTTGTGGCGCAAATTCACTCATTTTTTCGCGAGGTTTAGCGATTGTCGCTTTCATATTTTCTAAAATTTTCGTCCTCCCAAGACGAGCTTTGTGTAAAGCTTCTTTTAATAAATCCATACTTAGTCCTTTTAATTTAATATCCATTTGTAGAGAAGTAATTCCTTCTTCATCTCCACAAACTTTTAAGTCCATATCACCGCAAAAATCTTCTTGAGCTTGAATATCCGTTAAAATTTTATATTTCTGAATATTATCTTTGTCGTCTGTTACCAACCCCATTGCCACTCCTGAAATAGGAGATTTAATCGGAATACCTGCATCCATTAAAGCTAATGTCGAACCACAAGTGGCCGCCATTGAACTAGATCCGTTACAAGATAAAATTTCCGAAACAACTCTAACTGTATAAGGAAACCCCTCTTTTTTTGTCGGCATAACATATCGCAACGCACGCTCACCCAACATTCCATGCCCAATTTCTCGCCTATTTGTTCCTCTCAACATACGCACTTCTCCCACTGAATATGGAGGGAAGTTATAATGATGCATATACATTTGCGAATGTTCTTGTTGGTCAGGGTCATCAATAATTTTCGCGTCACTTGGCGGTCCAACCGTAACCACTGATAAAGCTTGTGTTTGTCCACGATTAAACAACCCTGAACCATGTGTTCTAGGTAAAATACCGACTTCCGTACTTAAAGGACGAATTTCGTCCGGTGTTCTTCCGTCTAATCGTTCATTTTTCTCTAAAATATTGTAACGCATTCGATCCGCCCATTTTTTGTTAAAAAAATGCAACAATTCTCCTTCCGATAATTCTTCATTTTCAATTTCTTCCGCGAAATTTTCCAATAAAGCCTTTTCTATTTCTTCTACTTTTTGGTGAAGAACCTTTTTCCCCACTCCCTTAATACTATCCAACATTTCATCAGTTACAAATGAATCAACCGCCTCTTTATTCGCCTCATCATATTCCATAAATTGAGGCTCTTTAGGCTGAACATCACATTGAGAGGCAAATTCTGCTTGAGCTCGACATAATTTCTTTATGTACCCATGAGCAAATTCCAAGGCCTGAATCATTTTTTCGTCTGACAACAAACGAGCACCAGCCTCAACCATCATAATAGCGTCTTCTGACCCCGCTACCACTAAATCAAGATCTCCTTCTTCAATTTCTTTAAAAGTTGGATCTAAAATAAGTTCCCCGTTTTTATCCATTCCAATTCGCACAGCTGAAACCGGAGCCTCAAAAGGAATTCCCGATAATTGCACAGCCATTGAAGCAGCCGTAATAGCTAACGCTCCTACTGATCTAGTTGCATCTGATTGTAATAAAGTAACAATAATTTGAACCTCATTCTGCATTCCTTTGGGAAACATTGGTCGCAAAGGACGATCGATTAATCTGGAAGTTAAAATCGCGGATTCCGGTGGTCGTCCTTCTCTTTTTACAAACCTTGATCCCTTAATCTTTCCCGTTGCGTAATATTTAGGTTGGTATTCACACATTAGCGGAAAAAAATCAATACCTTCGCGCGGTGTTTTTGACATACCGGCTGTTGCCAACAAAATCTCATTTTTATATTTAACTACACATGATCCATCAATCATATTAGCTAATTTGCCGGTTTGAAAAGTTAGTTTCTCACCATTGATATCAATTGAATATTCTTTCATTTTATATTATATAAAATTTTTAAAAATTACACCAAAATAAATCCCAAACAAAAAATCCCGCGAAATTTTGCGAGATTTTAGGATTTATTTTCTCAGTCCAAGGGCTTTGATGACCTCTTGGTATTTTTCTTTATTATTTAACTGAAGATGTCGAAGCAATTTTCGTCGCTTTCCTACCAGACCAATAAGTCCTCTCCGTGAATGTTTATCTTTTTTATGAGTGCGCAAATGCTCACTCAAGTTTTCCATTTTTTTGGTAATAATTGCAATCTGCACTTGTGAAGAACCAGTGTCCTTAGCATGTTTTTGAAATTGCTTAATGATTGCTTTCTTGTCTTTTTTGACGGCCTTAGTGTCGTCTTGTTTCTTAATTTTTGTCATTTTTTAATTAATTATTTGCCAAAATTTTACTGTTCAATATAGGCAAGTCAACTCGAAATTTCGCGAATTTTTATTGGTTTATAATTTTTTCCGCGAAATTTTGCCCAAATTCAAACATTTTTCTGAATTTTTCTTGTTTAAGTGACAAAGCAGAAAAATTTTTTAAGTCAGGTTCAAAAAAAATGACTCGTTCATCATTAATTTTATGATGTTGATTACGCATCATAATTCGCACAATTCTTTCCACTGTCGGTTTTATATTTTTAAAACGAGAAGTAGATGAATTTTTTCGCGAAAAATCAATGTTCTCATCTAAATAAGTTCCTACATTTATAGCGATAATTATGTTTCCATGGTATTTTTCAAGTGCCAAATCCACTGGAAAATTTTGTGATAATCCACCATCAACTAACCATTTTTTTTCGCGGGAATGCCAGTAAGGCTGGAACACAATCGGGATTCCGCAAGAAGCCCTAATTGCTTCCGCCAATAATCCTTTTTGTATATTCACCCTGTCTCCATTTTGAAAATCGGTAGCTACGATGTTTATCGGAATATTTACATCTTCAATGTTTTTCCCGCGAAATTTTTTATTTAAAAAATCCAAGAAATTATCACCACTGACTATCCCAAAACTGCTATTTGAAAAATCACGAATAATTTTATTAACTGTCTTTTTGGTAAACATTTCCAATATCTTTTCCGCTGTCCACCCCATGGCCAAAAATCCGATAATTAAACTACCTATCGAAGTTCCCGCGAAAAATTCAAATTCATATTCTCGCTCTAAAATTGAAATTATTCCCAGCTGAATAGCTCCTCGAGCCGCCCCTCCCGATAAAACCAAAGCTGCCTTTTTCTTTTTATACATTTTAATTGTTTTCCATGCTCCAAATAAAAACTTTCCGCGAAAAATTTCGCGAAAATTTGGATACAAAAATGGCGAGAACGACGGGACTCGAACCCGCAACCTCCGCCGTGACAGGGCGGCGCTCTAACCAGTTGAGCTACGCTCTCGCAAATGCGTTTTTTTTAAAAAGCCAGCAAAGTTTATAAAAAACTTTTTTTCGGTCAAACTTTTTCGCGTTTTTTTTGTTTCCAATAAAACATTTACCTGAAATATTCAACTGGAGATGATTGAAAAATTCGCGGAAAAAAGATATAATGACCAGATTTTTATAAAAATATAAAAAACATGAAAAACAATCGAAAAAATAGTCTCAAGCCTCATCGTTTAGGTCCCGCGAAATTTCCTGTTCAAAACCAATTACATTTTGGACATTACTGGGAACATTTAAGAAATTCTCAACGCCAACCAAATTCAATTCATTCCAATAATTTTAAATTAAAATTAAAAAAACGCCGTCCTTTATGGAAAGATATAATGATGTTTGCAGCGACAACAATGAGTGTTTGGGGCGTAAGCCATATAGCTCTAAATTATTCCGCTTTCGCTGAAATTGCCAGCTTTAAATTACAAACTTCCATTACAAATTTGGAAGAAAAATTCGCGAAGAAACTAAAACCAGCCCCTCTGGCTAAATTAGAAAAAATCCGCCCACACAGCAAAGAGGTAAAATTTGAGAAAAAAAATTCCGCGAAAAAAACTTTTCAAGAAATGTTAGTTTATCCAGCTGATAACAGAATTGTTTTACCGCGAATTGGTAAAAATGTTCCGCTAATTTCCGTACCAAATAACCGCAATTGGAAACAATTGGAAAAAACTATCCAAAAAGGACTGCAAAACGGAGTTGTCGTTCACCCTATTTCTCGCGAACCGGGCAACAAGGGAAATTTCTTTTTGACCGGACACTCTTCTTATTATGTTTGGGATAAAGGTCGGTATAAGGATGTTTTTGCTTTATTGCATGAAATTCAAGCTGGAGATGAAGCCATTGTTTATTGGAAAGGGAAAAAATATACTTATATTTTAAATAAATCAAAAATTGTTCCTCCGACTGAAGTTTCTGTTTTGAAACAACCGAATGATCGTTCAATGATAACTTTAATGACTTGTACCCCTGTTGGAACAAATAAAAATCGTCTTATCTGGACTGGTGATTTGGTTAGTATTGAATAAAATTTCGCGGAAATTTAACTATCTTATTCTTTTTCCAGTATTGGAGTAATTTTTTTTGTCGTATCGACAACCATTCTGTACGGAGCAGACTGTAAAGTATCAGCTACCTCATCTTGAGTTTTTCTCACTTCTTTTTTAAGTGGTTTTTCTGAGTCTGGAAAATAATATTCTTTAACTTTGATTCCTCCCCGTATCACAGCTATTAATAAACTAATTCCTAATACTCCTACAACAAAATATGAAGAAAAATAATCAAATTTTTCTCTAAGAGTTTTGTCCTCATTGTAATGATACCCCATGAAAAAATTAATTACTACTAAACAACTAACAAAAGCTTTTCTTTGTGTCAAGTTTGTTCTATTTTACATTCTAAATTCCAAACAAATTCCGCGAATTTTTTTCTAAAATTTTTGCCATTTCTGATACTTCTAAACCTTGTACTTCAGCAATTTTAGCGACAATTTCCGGTAAAGAAGTGGATTCGTTTCGTGAATTTTTCTTTCGCCATTGGTGAGGTGGAAGAAATGGAGCATCAGTTTCTGTGATTAAAAATTTCGCGGGAATTTGCGCCACAATTTCGCGAAGTTCTGTCGATTTATTATAAGTAATAATTCCTCCAATTCCCAGATAAAAACCATATTTCTCTGTAAATAATTTGGCCATTTCGAGCGTTCCCGAAAAACAATGAATTACTCCGCGAATTTTTAAGTTTGAACTCTGCGGAGTTCGGATTTGTTTTTCAAAAAAACTTACCAACTCCTCATTTGCCTCACGCGTATGAATTACCAATGGTAAATTATATTTTTCAGCTAGTTTAAATTGCATAATTAGTGCTTCTTTTTGAATTTCATAAAAATCTTCTTTTTTGTCATGGTAAAAATCAAAGCCGCATTCCCCTATTCCCACTATTTTTTCGCGGTGGTTAAGAATTAAATTTTCAAAAAAATCTCCCAATTCTGAAATATTGTGAACTACCGGCTGATAATTTTCAAAACCTTTAGTGCGATATTCCACTCTTTTACCTATATTTTTCACATCTGTCGGATGCACGCCAATTGTCGCGAAAAAATTATCATTTTCCTGAGCCAACTTAACTGCCGCTAAAGAAGAAACCTCATCACAACCGATTTGAATTTTTGCGACAATCCCCGCCTCACGAGAACGCTGAAACATTTCTTTGCGATCTTCATCAAAAGCAGAAAAATAGTCGTGTGTATGTGTATCTATTATTTTCATCAGCTGAATTATAAAAGATCTTTCTTTCTTGTCATTTTAAATTATCTCTAGATAAAAAATTTCGCGGAACGAAAAAAAGTTAAAAAATAATTTGATTTAAAGAATTAAATTTACGCGAAATTTTGTCTACATTCAGTGTTCGATAGATGAACAAAAAATTAAAACACACATAACGCAAAGTCAAACCAAAAGTGGATAAAATACTTGAACAAACAAAAAATGTGTTCTATACTTTTTTTTGCAAATTTTGTACACAAGTTTTGCACAAATTATCAAAAATTGTTCAACTAAATGACTGGCAAATCTCTTTTTCACGAATCAGTTCTAAGTCAGGAAGTCCTGTCTAAACTGATCTCAGCTGAAACAAAGAGTGTTTTTGAGGGAACTTTGGGGTTGGGCGGACATACTGAATTAATTTTAAACAATTATCCACAAATTTCATTATACTTAGCTACAGAATTGGATGAACAACACTTAAACTTTGCTAAAAAAAGACTTCATAAGTTTTCCAAAAAATTAAAAGTTTTCCGCGAAAATTTTGTAAATTTAAAAAATATTATAAAAAAAGAGGCTCCTGAACGACCGCTGGTTATTTTTTTAGATTTAGGGTTATGCTCAAATCAAATTGATGATAATCAAAAAGGATTTTCTTTTTCTGGTGATGGACCGCTAAAAATGGCTTTTGACGGACACGACGGAGCCAAAAAAATACTAAATACGGCTAATGAACAGAAACTAAGTGAAATTATACAGAAATATGGCGAAGAACCACTTGCCAAAAAAATAGCTCGAGCTGTCTTAAAATTTCGCGAAAAAAAAGAACTACAAACAACTGGCGAATTACGTGAAATAATAGAAAACTGCGTCCATCCAACCAAACGCAGTAAAGCTTTAACCAGGGTTTTTCAGGCTATTCGAATAGCTGTTAATGATGAATTGAATATTTTAGAAAAAACCATTGATAACTCTTTTGAAGTTATGGAAATTGGTGATAAATTAGGAATTATTTCTTACCATTCATTGGAAGATCGTCTGGTAAAAAATAAATTTAAAAAAGTCACTCGTCCTCTAACACAAGAAAGTCAATACTCTTTACATGAAATAGTTGCTGAACCTAATTTCAAATTATTGACTAAAAAACCACTTAAACCAAGCACTGAAGAAATTTCGCGAAATCCTCGCAGTCGTAGTGCTGTTTTTCGTATTGTTGAAAAAATAAAATAATGAATACTGTTGCTTCTAAAACAAATTCTACAAACCTCTCTGTTCGAGAGGGAAATAAAAAGAAGTTTAATATTAATTTACTTTTAAATGTATTTATAATAACTGCCATACTGCTAGGTGGTGCTTATATTAAATTAAGTAGTAGCTTGGCAACTCGTGGATTTGAACTGGAAGAACTAAAAAATGAACGTTTAACAATTCTTCAAGAATTAGAAAAAATCGAAGTTTCTGCAGCAATTCCGACTAGTTTATATGCTTTAAAAAGTTCCGAAATTGTACAGGAAATGCCTGATGTTAAAAGTCAAAAATTCCTTCAAGTTATGGAAGGACAAGTTGCTATAAAATAAAAAAATTCGCGTATTTTTATTTAACAATTAAAATTACAACGAAACTTAATTTATTTAAAAATGGATAAAATACTAAAAACACTCTTAACTAACGAACTTATTGGTAAAATAAGTGACAATCTGGGAACCAATTCTCAAAAAACAAAATCTGCGATGGAAAATATTTTACCTGCAATTTTAGGTGGATTGGCAAAAAATTCCGCGAAAAAAGAAAAAGCTGACTTGCTTCACCAAGTTTTGGAAAAAGATCATGACGGAAGTATTTTAAATAATGTTGGAGATTTGTTAGAAAATGTAGAAGCTTTTAAAGGTAATAAAATTCTAGGACATATTTGGGGTGAGAAATCTTCTTTATTAGCGGAAATAGTTGGTCAAAAGTCTGGTCTCGGTAAAGAAAAAAGTGGTAAATTAATGGAAGTACTGGCTCCTTTGGTAATGGGTGCTTTAGGAAAAGAAACTAAAGAAAAAGAACTGCAAAGTGGTGATTTAAGTGGATTACTACAACAAACTGTTAAAAAATTCGCGGACAACGATGAATTAAAAAAACTGGTTTTTAGTTTCTTGGATAAAGATGGAGATGGGGATATTAAAGATGATTTACTTGATATGGGAAAAAAATATTTGAAGAAATTTTTATCTTAAAGAATGAGTCTGATTAGACGAAAAAAAATACTTTCGTTTTTAGGAAAAACATTATCTGTTTTAGGACTTTCTTTGGTTTTAATTTCCTGTAGCAATAGTCTCCCCGATTATTCCCGCAAAATTTCCAGTTTTGTTCCTGATTTAGAAAAAACCGATTCTTTAAATTATTCTAATTTTCAGTGGGCAAAAGAAAAATATCCAAACGAATGTCGTTGGGAGAAACTCGTAAGAATTATTGATGGGGATACCATCGTCACTGAAAAAAGTGGAAAAATCCGCTTAATTGGAATTGATACTCCTGAAATTAAATCTCCTTTTACTGAAGAAGAACCCGGTGGCAAAGAAGCGACGGTAAAAATTCGCGAAATTTTAGCAGATTCAGAAAAAGTCTGTTTAATACATGATGAAATCGGTGACCAAACTGATAAATATGGCCGTTCTTTAGATTATGTTTTTAGTGAAAACGGACTAGATATAAACGCTGAAATGCTAAAAAACGGTTTTGCTCGATGGTATCCTCGTTTTCCATACGAGAGGAAGAAGGAATTTCAGTCTTACCAAAATTTCGCGGAAAATAAAAAAGTGGGGCTTTGGAAAAAATAAGAGTTTTAAAAAATCTGCCTCATACCCGCGCGAATTAATTTTTGATTAAGATCTAAACCTTTCAGATAACAATTTTCATCAATTACAGAATATGAAATATGGCAATTTTTTAAAGTTGTATTGGGATAAATAATTACATTATGTAGTTTGCAATTTTCAATAACAC
>CAZYIR010000018.1:0-2497 GCA_964647165.1 uncultured Candidatus Peribacteria bacterium | reverse complement strand
CAATACTCCCTCCAAATGATCAAACTCGTGCAGAAAAATTCGCGCATCCCAACCCTCAAATTTCCGCTCACACCAATTCCCCGCGAGATTTTGCCATTTTACTTTTACTTTTGCCGGACGAACAACTTTCCCAAAAACATTCGGCAAGCTCAAACACCCTTCCTCCATTTTAACTGTTTCTTTGGACAACTCCAGTATTTCTGGATTTATCATAGGTAAAATTTTTCCTGCTTTTTTGGTCCCCACGCCCAAAGTTATGAGAATGATTCGCTGATTAATTCCAACTTGATTTGCCGCCAACCCAACTCCAATCAACCCTGTTTCCGGATCTTCATAAAGCATTGTTTCTTGCATCTCGTCTAATAATTTCGCGAGATTTTCATCAAAATTAGTCACAACTTCACATTTTGTGCGCAAAATTTCGTTTTTTTCGCCAGTAATTACTTTCATCATCAGTTTAAGGATAAAAAAATCGCGAGAAAAAACAAGTGAGAGTGAAAACAGGTTGTGACCTGTTTGTAAAATAAAATTTCATGCTGTGCCCCACTCTACGGTGGGGATAAAAAAACAAGTGAATCCTCCCTCCTAGCAAGAGATAGAAAAAAATCTATCCAAGTTTCCGCGAAATTAACTCACATTTCGCCGTCCCAAAACGACCGCAATTGTTTTAAAAAAAATCACAATATCCAGCCACAAATTCCAGTTTTTGAGATAAAACATCTCGTACCTCACTTCGTCTGAAAAACTTAAATCAGAACGCCCGTTTACCTGTGCATAACCGGTAATTCCCGGCTTTACGGAAAGTAAAACTTTATGATCTAAATCATACTTTTTCACCTCTTCCGGCAAATGTGGACGCGGTCCAATCAAACTCATATCACCCACCAAAACATTCCAAAGTTGTGGTAATTCATCAATTGAAGTTTCGCGAATAAATTTTCCAAACGGTGTAATTCGCGGATCGTTTTTCATTTTGAAAAGCACTCCATCTTTTCGTTCATTTTTCGCGAGAAGATCTTTTTTAAATTTATCAGCGTCTGGTACCATTGACCGAAATTTCCAACAAGTAAAAGGCTGTCCGTTCAGCCCAATTCTGGTTGAACCGTAAAAAACGCTCGGACGATTTTCCAGCGGAATTTTTCGATTCTTGTAAAACTTAATTGCTTTAGAAGGAAGTTTTTCAAAATAAATTCGCAAAGCCACATATAACATCAACGGACTTAAAATTATTAAGGCAATCCCCGCGAAAATTTTATCAAAGAAACTTTTTAGAACCAATCCCCAACCGGTTAATCTGGTAGATTGTAAATTTAAAACCGGGTAATTTCCTAAGGTTGACATCTCCACAAACGCTAAATCCAGTGCCGACTCGTCCGGCAAAAAACTAAACTCAATGTGATTAATATGAGCTAATCTTGCGAGCGACCCCGTATTTATTTTGGAAGGTTTGTCCGTAGCAAGCAAAACTTTATCTGGATGATATTTATTCAAAAATTCTTCATATTTCTTAAAGTTTCCGTAAATTTTAACCCCTTGCAGTGTTTTTTTCGCGGAAATTTTTTCTGATAAAATTCCAATAACTTTATAGCGCGGATTTTCATTTAAAAATTTAATTGTATCACGCGCTAACTCCCCCGTCCCCAACACAAGAATTCTTTTTTGATCAATGCCTGAATTCCAAACTAAATTTTGTAAATATCGCAAAATCAAACGCCCTAAAAACACCAAAACCAAAGAACTCACCCACGCTACTCCAAAAATAAGTCGTGAAAAAAAGTAAAGTTTAATAAAGAAAAACAGCACAATAATCAGCGAAAATCCCGCGGAAAATGACCAAAATATTTTCCAAAATTCTTTCTTAATTTTTTCGTTGGCACTCAAAGAATAACAACCATTTACCGCCATAACGAGCAGCAGAAATCCCGCGATTTTTAATGAGAAATCTACATGATAATCAAACGGAATTAGCGAAATAGGCGGTTCAATACCGAAAAAACCAAACCAGTTCATACGAACAAAGTAGGCTAAAATTAATCCCGCGAAAATCATTACCGCATCAACGATAATTTTCAAAACTCCGAACAAAACATCAGTTTTTTTCATCAAAGAAAGTTTAGCAGAGGCTTTTCAAAAAACAAGTAGAAGTAGAGGTTGGATACGCTTTATTCTTTTAAAAAAAATTCGCGGAAAGGAGATTGTCACGCTAAACAGCAAAAGACATAACCAATCCACTCGCCATAATAGTGGTTTTATTCATTTTTTCGCGGAAAACCTATCTGTTGTCGTAGCAAAAAGCAAAGCAACGACACAATCCCCCTTGTTGTTTCCTTTTTCGTACTGATAAAAAATTCTTCCCCCCACAGAGCGGAACACTGCGCGAAATTTGCAAAAATAAAATAATCTAGAAAAAAGTCTTGACAAAAGAATAAAAAATATTAACTTTGCAATGTATTTATTAACAACGAAATGGCGAAATTGACAATCCCAACAATCCCAA
>CAZYIR010000017.1:0-1730 GCA_964647165.1 uncultured Candidatus Peribacteria bacterium | reverse complement strand
CTCAAGAATTAAGTCAAATTTAGTATATCCTGCTTTTTCATTAAAATGACCTGCATTTTTGACAAGAATTATATCAACACCTAAATTTTTTGCAAGTTGTTCAGCTTTTTCTAATGGAACATAAGGGTCATTATTAGAATGGAACACAAAAAATTTTGGACAATTTTGTTTAATCTTTTGCCAATCAAAGCTTTTATCAACAAAGGATTTATTGATATTATCAAAATCAGGGTTGCCTAATAAATCTAAAAATCCAGAAACAAAAAAAGCTGCTTTGATTGGTTTATCTAAATTCTCAAGAATATTCAACAAAAATGCAGGCCCTAAACTATGACCAACAACAATAGAGTTTTCGTCCAAGTATTGTTTATAATTTTCAAAAACTTTAAGCCAATTTTCAAGCGATTGATTTTCAGGAGTAGGAAATTTAGGAACGAAAACTCTACAATCTAATTTTTCTAATTCAGACTTTAACCAAGGAAACCAATTTTCTTGAGGGTTTCCGTATGCTCCATGAATAATGAAAATGTTGGTCATAGTTAATATAAGATTAAAGCAGGATTAAATAACTTTCGTTAAGCCGCCGCCAAAAATTGCACATAACATTTTGGGCTATACGAAGTTTTTCTGGAGCGTAGCGGAAGAAAAATTTGGAGAATTTGCGAGCTGAGCAAATTCTCGTATAGCCCATGTTATGTGCCCCGAGCGACAGCGAGAGCGTAGCGGGGTGCGAACGATAGTGAGCAAGTTGCTGATTTTTCGTTCATACTAAATACGTGCCCAAGCTCAAACTAAATGTTTTTTGAACCAATCAACTACAATTTTATACATTTTATCTCGATGAGGTCTCAATCCGTGATCCGCCCCCTCAATTATTATTTTTTCTTTTGGTTCATTAGCATTATCAAAATATGCTTTCATTTCAGAAAGAGGAACTTTATCATCTTTTTCTCCATGAATAAAGAGAATTGGCGAATGGATTTTTTTGATGGATGCTAATAAATCGTGATTATCAAAATCTTTCCAAAATTGAGGTTTGACTTTTGTTATTGTTCCATTTGATTTTACTCTTGTTGAGATGCCATCGGGATTATAGCCATCACCAAATAATTTGATAAGTGTTTCTTTTGGGTGAGATGTTGAACCCATCATCACAAGGCATTTCGCTTTTGGTTCTAGTGTTATTGTGGTTGCGGTTCCAAATGATTGTCCTAAAATTCCAATTTTTGAAGCATCAACTTTTGGTTGCGATTTAACATACTCAAGAATTTTGGACAAGTCCGATTTTAATTTAGATAATGAAGTGTCACTATAATCTCCCTCACTTTCGCCGCAACCAGAAAAGTCAAACCGAAATACTAAAAATCCTGCTTCGGAAAGATTTTTTGCAAGGTTATCAAACATTCCAGATTCTTCTTTGGTAACACCAAAACCATGAACCAAAAGAACTGTTGGATATTTTTCTTTCTCAATTGAAGGGGTGGTTTCTATTCCAACAAGTTTTTCATTATATTCATTAAGGATTGAGACCTTTGTTTCTTTCATATGATAATAGATAAAACAAATACCTTATAAATCTTTTGAGCTTAGGCACAGAAAATTAAAGTCGTTAGAAAAATCAGCAATTTCACTTAACATTAGGGATATACGAAGTTTTTCTGTAGCGTAGCAGAAGAAAAATTTGGGTGAAGCCCGAGCCGAGGGCTGAACCGTATATCCCTTGTTATATG
>CAZYIR010000016.1:0-6150 GCA_964647165.1 uncultured Candidatus Peribacteria bacterium | reverse complement strand
GGTAAGGAAGGAAATAGCTATTTCCCTGGATACGAAGCAGAAGATGACAAATTTGTTAGCTCCTATATGGAAAAATTATATAATAAAAAAATTCTTAATTTAATTATTGAATTATATTTAATGGAGCTCTCCTTAATAACTAATATTCCTGTAATAAAACAAGCCTCCCCTAATAAGTTGTTACAAATTAAAACTATGATTGAATATAAATTAACTTCCTAAATGACAAAAATATCCAAAGAATTTTACTTAATTTTGCTAAAAAATTCATTCCATGGCAAAATTCGCGGGAAATTGACCTAATTATTTTGAAAAAAATTCTAACTTCTGGTGGCGCGATTCTAATGGCTTCTGCTTTAGGAAGTAAATTGTTAGGCCTTTTTCGCGATCGCTTATTTGTGGAAAATTTCGCGGAAACCGGACAAATAGACTATATTTTCGCGGCTTTTCGAATTCCTGATTTCTTTTTCTTTTTATTAATTGGTGGGACTGTCTCAACTTTGTTTCTTCCGCGAATTGTTGAACTAAAATCCCGCGAAAAATGGCAATTTGTCTCTAGTTTCTTCTGGGGAGTTTTCTTGTTTTTCGGTCTTTTCTGCGGGATTGCCTCATTTTTTCCTGAATTTTTTGTCAAAATTTTCGCCTCAGGATTCACTAGTGACGCACAAGTGGAAGTTGCCCAACTTGCGCGATATTTATTTGGTTCCGTTTTTCTTTTGGCAATAAGTTCTGTTTTTTCCGCAGCACAACAGGCACAACAAAAATTCTTATCCATTGCCCTCGCTCCAATCCTTTATACGGGAACAATTTGTCTTGGAGTTTATTTTTTCGCGGGAATTTGGGGCTTATCCAGTATCGGATTATTTGCAATTCTTGGAGCGCTTTTACACTTAATAATAAATTCCTCCGCCTATTTTTTAACAGGCGAAAAAATCGGGATTTTTTGGAAAAAACCAGTTTCCGCTTGGAATAATTTTGGAAAAGATTTCGCATTAAGAACGACAAATAACGCCGCTTTTCAAATAAATCAATCTGCTGATATCTGGATTGCCAGTTTCCTAACCGTTGGAAGTGTTAGTGCTTATCAAATTGGCGCTAATCTGGGAATGGCGTTATTCTCAATTATCGGATTACCTATTGCGCGTGCGACTTTTCCCAAATTAACCGATTGTAAAAACAATATCGAAAAACAGAAAAAAATTGTTGTAGATTCACTCAAATGGATTTTATTGATGACAATTCCCGCGACTTTTGTCGGATTCATCTGGGCAGATTTCTGGCTATCGTTTTTATTTAATTTAGACGGAGAAATTCTACGAATGGGAACCATTGTTTTGCGTTGGGTGGTTTTGAGTTTGCCGTTTGCAGCAGTTATTCCTGTTTTTTCGCGAATTTTTCTAGCTAATGATGATGTAGTTACACCAATGAAAATTTCCGCGACTTCTTTATTTATTGCGACAATTACCGCATATATTTTAGCGTTAAAAATTTTCTCGCCAGGAATAGCCGTTTTGGGATTAGCTATTGGAACATTTTTGGCTAATTTTTTATCGGCCATCTTATTCGCCTATAATATCTGGTGGCGAAAAATATAAATTCATTGGAAAAATTTTTCGCGGAACGAAAAAAAACTTTCATTTTATAGTTGAAAAAAAGCTTGCTTTCTGGTATAATTGGCGGATAATTTAGAAAAAAATAAATGGACACAACAAATACAAAAAATAATAACCCAATAAACTCAGCCAGTGATGAGAAATCTGCTGCAAACAACTTAGTACAAACTACTGAAAAACAAGCTTCCGCGAATTCTCCACAAATAAATATTAAAAATACGGAAAAAAAAGGAAGTGTTAGCTTTGGTTTTATTGAAAACCTAAAAAGAAAATGGCAAGCACATGTTGAAAAAAATAAAGTGGCTGCTGAAAAACGAAAAAAAGAAGAATTACAAAAAACAGAATCAGCCAATAAAATAGAAACAAAAAGCAATAGTAATGACAAAGTAATTAGCGAAAAAATTCGCGAAAAAACTCCAGAAGAAATACAACTGGAACAGTTTTTTGAGAATTTTGATCCCAAACATGACAAGAAAAAACTAACTAAAACAATTCGTAAAAGAATAATTGAAGCTGAAAAACTATATCGCACTGGTACTACTTCTATTAAGGACTTAATCGCTCCTAGTTCCGTGGAAATAAATTCCCACGGAATGAAATTAAATGGAATGTATGTTAAAAGCTTCTTTGTTTTTAATTATCCGCGATTTTTAGAAGCTAACTGGTTAAACCCAATCATCAATTTTGATGCGACTATGGATATATCAATCTTTACTTATCCGACAAAATCGGATCAAATGCTTAAAATTTTGAAGAAAAAAGTCGCGGAAATGTTGTCTACTAAACATATTAACCAAAAGCGAGGAGTTATAAATGATACTGCTCTAGACACTGCTTTGGAAGATGCTGAACAATTAAGAATCGATTTACAGAGAGGAATCGAGCGTTTTTTTCAAGTTGGACTTTATTTTACCATTTATACTGATAGTGAAGAGAAACTAAAAAAGATTTCTAAAGAATTAGAAACCTTGTTGGGAGGGCAATTGGTAATGACCAGACCGGCTGATTTTCAAGTAGAACGCGCATTTGAATCAACTTTACCTCAAGCTACAGACTTATTGGATGTTGTACAAAATATGAACACCAGTCCGCTTTCAACAATGTTTCCTTTTGTATCTAATGATTTAACTTCCAATGAAGGAATTCTATACGGATTAAATCGTCATAATAACTCTTTAATTATTTTTGATAGATTTAAACTTGAAAATGCTAATGAAGTGGTTTTCGCGAAATCTGGTGCTGGTAAATCTTATGCCGTAAAACTTGAAATTTTGCGTTCTTTAATGTTGGGAACCGATGTTATTATTTTAGATCCAGAAAATGAATATGAAACACTTACACGCACGGTCGGCGGAACATATATCAATGTTTCGCTAAATTCCAACCAACGGATCAATCCTTTTGATTTACCAAAAACTTTTTCCGTTGAAGAAAAACCCGGAGAAGCTCTTCGTGAAGCTACTATCAACTTGACTGGATTAATGGGATTAATGTTGGGAAAATTAACACCAACAGAACAAGGTATTTTAGATAAAGCCATTCTGCAAACTTATGCTTTAAAAGGTATTACCACTGAAACTGAAAACCCCGGTCAATTAGAAATGCCAACAATGCATGATTTAAAAAATATGCTAGATTCTATGGCTGGTGGAAAAGATTTAGCGACAAGATTAGAAAGATTTACCCACGGAACTTTTGCTGGTTTATTTTCTGATCAAACCAATGTTGATTTAAACTCCGGATTGGTTACCTTTTGTATTCGAGATTTAGAAGAACAATTACGACCAATTTCGATGTATATTTTATTAAATTTTATTTGGAACAAAATTCGCAGCGAATTAAAGCGTCGTTTACTAGTGGTTGATGAAGCTTGGAACATTGTTCAATATGAAGATTCCGGTAGATTTTTACACGGTTTGGTAAAAAGAGCGCGAAAATATTACCTAGGTGTTACCACCATAACTCAGGATGTGGAAGATTTTTTAGATTCTCGCTGGGGAAAACCAATTATCGCGAATTCTTCATTACAAATTCTTTTAAGACAGGCTCCCATTGCTATTGAAAAACTAAAAAAGGTCTTTAATTTAACTGAACAAGAACAATATTTACTTTTAAATTCCGGTGTTGGGCAAGGATTATTTTTCGCGGGAAACCAACATGTAGCTATTCAGATAATAGCCAGCCATGGCGAAGATAAAATAATTACCACCGACCCTGAAGAACTTCTCGCTAGAAAAAACGCTTAAAATAGGCCTTAATCGCTTATTTGAAATATTTTCCGCGAAATTTTAACATTGAACACATTTATTGAACATCTTATAATCAGATGAACATTTTTTTTGTACAGTAATTACAAATTTTTAGTTCATGAAAAGTTTTTTTCCTCAAAAAAATGCCTTTAAATACACAACAATTAAATTTTGTTAAAAAAAGTTTTGACAAAATTACTCAAAATGAATACTTTTTGTGTGCTAATACATTTTGTTCAAAAAAAATGCTCAAAAAAATATTCGGTTCAGGAGCACGCGTCAAATTGTTTTATCAGTTCCTTCTCAATCCAAATGAGGAGTTCTTTATTCGTGAATTAACACGAATTCTAGATGAACAAATTAACTCGTTGCGCCGAGAATTAACCAATTTAGAACAAATTGGAATGCTAAAATCATCAGAAAGAAACCGTAGAAAATATTATAAAGTAAATCCGCATTTCCCAATTTTAGCTGAATTAACTTCAATTATTCGTAAAAACGCCAAAGAAAATGAAGTAATCCTAAAAAAATTATCTAAAGTTGCCAATTCTTTGGATATTTTGATTTTATCCGGAGAATTTATTGGCAAAACTGATGCTGATACTGATATTTTTATTGTTGGAGATATTAAAAAAGAAGATATTGAACAATTTTTAGCGGAAAATTTCGCGGAGAAAAACTTGAAATACACCGTTATGTCCAGAGACGATTTCTTGTATAGAATTACCCTAAAAGACAAGTTTGTTTTGAAAATTTTCGCGGAAAAAGAAAACCTTATCTTAAAAAACAAACTAAAAAAAGATACTGCTGAACTAGTAGTCTAGCAATCAACCAACAATTAAAGTTAAGAAAACTTTAGGTTTACACTGGAGGAATTTCGTAATGCGGTACAAAGCTCTCTTTTGCTTGTGTTTTTAGTAGATTGTCCAATAACTTTTTTTCAATATCAATCACTGAAAAAGGTATTTTTGAAGAAAATAATTTCTGTTTATTTAAAGGCAAAAACTGCACCACTAAATCTTTATTTTTATTAACATCTTTCAATAATTTCCGCGAAATTTTTCCCTTCTTATAGATCCACACTCCCTGTCCAAAAGAATTTAATAAAAAATTTTCGTGTTTTAAAACATTAAACAAAAAATCGCCGGCACTTAGCTGATTTATGTCAATGTTATTAACCAATGATAATGATGTCAATACATTTGCAGTTAGGCGCAATGACGCAAAACCACCTGGCCCAGACAACCCTCCACAAAAAGAAAATTTCGCGGAATCAAATTTGTTTAAAAAATCATAAATTATTTTTCCACCTTGAGATCGTTCTACCCACTGAATTTTATCAATTAAGATATTTTTCTCAGAAAATACAGCACAAAAATGAGGATCTAAAACTGTATTTAGAATAAACTTCATACGATTATTCTGGTTTGAAATATTTTTTAAAGAAATCTTTTGAATCTTTCATTACTTCTTCCATCCTCTCCCAATCACCTTCATGTAAATTCTTAGGAGAAATTTTTATAATAAAATCTCCGCGAAAATTATCCCGTGACAATTTTGTTAAGAAACTTTCCACCGGTAAAATTCCAATTGGTAACGATGAATACATGCTTCCGTTGCGAACATTTGATAAATAAACTAGTTTCATTTTATCGCGTAAAAAATCCGGAACACGCATAATGTCTTCCGAATTTTTCCAAAGAGCCGACAAATCTACCGCTACATCACCTTTTTGTCTTAACATATGTAATGAAGACTCGTCACGAGCAGGTAAAATTCCTAAAAATGTTTCCATAGGAACTGTAATTCTGTTTAATTTTAATCTAAACCTTTTACAAAGTTGGGGCACAGAATTTTGCATCCATTTTTTATAATGAAACGACAAAATCTCCGGTGATGACAGATTTATTGTCGTTCCTTCAAATTTAGAAACAACTTTTTCAAAAGCGTCTATAAACCTATCCGCTCCCTTGGAAGGCAAAGAAAAAGCTTTAATTGGCATTTCAAACCTTTGTTCAAGTTCTTTTAGGTATTCCGGATCTTGGGTATCAAAATTGGAATTGATAAGAATTTCAACCCCATCAACTTCCAAATCCTTAGCAAATTTAAAAAAACGCTCTAAACCATAATGAGGAAATGACTGTGAAGTAATAAATAACATTTGATTTTGTTTTAATTTTTATATTAAGTCTCGCAAATTATAACATAAAATTACTTTTGTTTCAATATAATAATATTTAATTTCCCGCGAAATTTTCTTGAAAAAATAGCTTTATTAAGGTATAATT
>CAZYIR010000015.1:0-3198 GCA_964647165.1 uncultured Candidatus Peribacteria bacterium | reverse complement strand
TCCTATTGCTAATGTTTTTACGTCTGAAGGAGTTTGTGAGTGCCACACCAGACCCAGCTCCTTGTATTCTTCCAAGTTATCTTCATCTTCTGGATACATATTATGATACCATTCTAAATTAGATATAGGAACATACAATCCTGGTTCAATAACATACTTCGTAGAATTGCTAGTTGTAATAACTACTTCTTGTACCACATTCTTTCCATTTTCTATTGTAAATTTATCTGAAATTTCATATTTATTCATTATAAGGAAGGCCAATGCCGTAAGACCTGCTCCCAATAAGACCATTATAACATCACGCAATGAAATTTTACCTTGTTTTTCTTGGTCATTATTAATGATGTTTTGATTTTTTTCAGGATTATTCATTTTAATAGTGTTTTTAAAATACATTAGAAGAATATCACTTTTCTTTTTTTTTGTCAAAACTTTTTTATAGATTATTTTATTTCTGGTTTTTTCGCGGGATTTTAAAAAACAAAAAAACTATTCTCGAGTTCAATACAAATTCGCTTCCCGAGGCGAGAGATCTTCAAATTAATTTTGGCTGTCATAATAAAAACTCGAAGACTTCTCATCTCAGCACAAAATCTGAAAATGAGTTCGAAGATAATAATTATAGAAAATCCCGCGAAATTTTCAAAAACTCGTTATCTCGTTGACTCATAATCTCGTTATCTTTAAAATTCCCGCGAAAAATGATTAAAAACTTCTTCTTTACGATTTTAATTTTCCTGCTTAGTGCTGGAACTTTCATTTTTACCATAACTCAACTTGACCCACTTGCCGAGCAAGCAAATATTGCTTTAATTGTTTTTTATCTAACGCTTTTTCTCGGAGTTGGCTCAATTTTTACTTTAATATTTTTCTTTTTAAACGAAATTTTCGCGCAAGAAAATCTGGGAGAAAAACATTTTTTCATCGCCGCCCGCCGTGGATTATTAATTGCTTTTTTTGTAACAGTTATAGCACTTTGCAAATGTTGCGTCTTTTTGGTGTAATTGAAGCGGTTTTGCTTTTTATTTTTCTCGGTTTAGTAGAATTAATTTTTTTGTCAGTTGGTAATAAATAAGATAAAATTTTGCTGTTATAAAAAATCTCGCGGGATTTACTTTTAATCTCGCAAGCCCTTAATCTTGTAAACTTAAAAAAATGCCACAACGCACTAAAATCGTCGCTACTATCGGACCTGCCACAAATTCACCGAAAATGATGGAAGCAATTCTCCAAGCGGGAGTTGATGTTTTTCGACTAAATTTTTCGCACGGAGATTATGATAGTTATGAAAAAATGATCACGGACATCAAAAAAGTCCGCGAAAAAATGGGTATTCCGTTGCCGATAATTCTGGATACCAAAGGTCCGGAAATCCGAACTGCCGATTTGAAAACTCCGTTAGAGGTTAAACCAGGTGATGAAATAGTTTTTACAATAAGTGATGAAAAAATCGCGGGAAAAAATCGCGTCAGTTATGACGGATTGGTTAAGGACACGGAAATTGGCGAAAAAATCATGATTGACAGCGGTTTGATGAGTGCTGAAGTTGTGTGGAAAACGGAAACTGATGTGATTTGTAAAATGATTACTGGTGGGACAATTGGTTCTCGCCGACATATAAATTTGCCGGGAAAAGATATTTCTTTGCCGTCAATTACTGATAAAGATTGGGCTGATTTAAAGTTTGGACTGAAACATGATTTGGATTTTTGCGCGATGTCGTTTGTGCGTCGGGCGAGTGATATTCAAGAATTGAGAAAATTTCTCCGCGAAAATAATTCGCAAATGAAAATTATCGCCAAAATTGAAAACAAATTAGCGGTTGATAATTTGGAAGAAATTATCGCGGAAGCTGACGGCGTGATGGTTGCTCGTGGAGATTTAGGAGTGGAACTTCCTTATTATAAAGTTCCGGAAATTCAAGCGCGCATAATTCGTTTATCCGCGAAATATCAAAAACCGGTAATTGTTGCGACAGAAATGCTTGATTCGATGATTGAGACTCCTTATCCAACCCGCGCGGAAGTTGCCGATGTTTCAACTGCAGTTTTTCAGCGGACTGATGCGACGATGCTTTCAGGTGAAACGGCTGGTGGGAAATATCCCGCGAAATCTGTCGAAGTGATGGCGCAAATTCTTCGCGAAGCTGGAGAAAATGTTTTGAAGAAGAAAAATTTTCGCGATTTGGAAGTGGAAAGTGATCACCAAGCAATGGCTAAAGCGGTTGCCGAGTTTACTTATAATAATTCTGATATTGAGGCGGTTGTAGTAATTACTAAAAGCGGAAGAACTGCGGAAAGTGTGGCAAGCTATCGTCCGCGCTTGAAAATTTTCGCCTTTTCGGATAATGAACAAGTAGTTCGCCAAATGAATTTATTATGGGGAGTACATCCAGATTTCACGGAATTTAATGAACAAAATCCCGAACAAACTGTTCGCCGAGCAATCGATAAATTATTAGAGAAAAATCCAAATTTAAAAAATAAAAAAATAATTTTGCTTTCTTCAACTTTAGTTAAAGACCGTTTTGTGATTAATTTACAGTTAAGGAAGATTTAAAACTCCGCGAAATTTTTATATTTCCCTATCCCTGAGCGACAAATACTTTTGAAAAGCAAGAAGTCGAATGGGTCTTCCGCTTGCTCAAAGAAACAAAAGGAAGATCCTTCGATTCAATTCGGTCTTACGTTTTGCCTCCCACTCAGGAATAGGAAATTAATTTGCAATGACGGTGATTATGTTCATTTTCCCGCGAAATTTCCCCTTTCTTATTTTTTCACTAAAATAAAAAAGCATGAAAAAACTTTTTTGGCTCTGTCTACTCCTCCTTATCCCCGGAATGTTAGCGCGAATTAATTTCGGTGGTGTGGGAATAATGGCTAGCGACATAATTTTGCCAATTTTCGCGGTACTTTGGGTGGGCGGAAAAATTTTAAAGAATCAGGAATTCCCGCGAAATAAATGGATTGGACTAGGTTTGCTGTTTTTATTTTGGGTGTTGATAAGTTGGTTTATCGGTGCGTGGGATTTAGGAATAAAAGAAAAAGTTTTATCGTTTTCTTATATTGTCAGACTTATTTCGCTTTTTATTTTTGGTTGGGCAACAATGGATATTTTTCAAACCACCTCATCTCAACCTTCTTCTGCTGTAAGAGAGAGTGAAATTAATTTTTTCGCGGGATTTTTCTTGATTAG
>CAZYIR010000014.1:0-3612 GCA_964647165.1 uncultured Candidatus Peribacteria bacterium | reverse complement strand
CCATTGCGTTTCATTACTCCAAAAACTATCACTTTTTTTACTGATCCTCGCCCTCTTTTTCCGCGAACTCTTTTAGGACCGAAATAACTTTCGTCTACTTCTATTACTTTCTATTACTCCGGAAAATTTTGCCTCATCTGCACAAAATTCGGCTATTTTTTCGCGGATTTTTGTTAGTATTTTATTTATTGTTGGACGAGCAGTTTTGATATTTTTCCAGCTTCTAAATCAAGCGAAAAATACCTAATTATTTCGCGAAATTTCTTCTCCGAAATTCGGGAACGATTACAATATTTGTTTTTCATTTCATAGATTAGCTTAACAGGTTTTTTTATTCCTCTCAAGTTATCTTGAACCAAATCAAAATTCTCGCGAAATTAGCCAAAAGTCTTCACTGCCTCAGCGATAGCCGGTGCGACATCTTTATCTAACGGAGAAGGAATAATCATTTCTTCCGTAGGATTTGTGACCAAATCAGCCAGCGCTTCCGCGGCGGCGATTTTCATTTCTATCGTGATTTTTGTAATTCCAGCGTCTAATAATCCGCGAAAAAATCCCGGAAAAATCAGAACATTATTTATTTGATTCGGAAAATCCGAGCGACCAGTCGCTACAATTCGCGCGCCAGCAGATTTCGCGAGATTTGGCATGATTTCCGGTGTCGGATTTGCCAACGCAAAAATAATTGGATCAGAATTCATCGTTTTAATCATTTCTTCGGTCAAAACCCCCGGTTTGGAAACGCCGATAAAAATATCCGCAAATTTCAAAACATCTTCCAGTTTTCCGTGAGCGTAACTACAATGACATTTTTTCGCGGGATTTAAGTCGTCACGATCACAGCTAATAACTCCTTTTGAATCAACCATTTCAATATTATGCGCACCCCATTCCTCCAGCATTTCGGCAATAGCAATCCCCGCCGCTCCCGCACCGGAAATAACAATTTTTACTTTTTCTTTTTTCTTACCGACAATTTTCAGCGAATTTTTTAACGCTGCTAAACAAACCATCGCCGTTCCGTGTTGGTCGTCGTGGAAAACAGGAATATCCAGAATTTTCGCGAGTTTTTGTTCAATTTCAAAACACCGTGGAGCGGCGATATCTTCCAAATTTATTCCTCCAAAAGTTGGTGCGATATTTTTAACAGTTTCTACAATTTCGTCGACATCTTGCGCATCAAGAACAATCGGAAAAGCATCAACTCCCGCGAAATTTTTAAACAACATCGCTTTTCCTTCCATGACCGGAAGTCCCGCCTCCGGACCGATGTTCCCCAATCCTAAAACTGCTGAACCATCAGAAATTATTGCTACGCAGTTTTTTTTGATCGTTAATTTTTTCGCGAAATTTTTATCTTTGGCAATTACTCGGCACGGACCAGCAATTCCCGGTGAATAGTAAACTGATAAATCTTCTTTAGAATTAAGTTCAGCCTTTAATCCAGTGAAAATTTGTCCACCTGATTTTTCGCGAATTTTGACGGATTTTTCTTCGTAATTCATAATTTGTGATTATTTGTGTGAATTTTAATTTTTTTCGCGGGAAATTACAAAAAAATTGAGGAAAATTAAAAACAAGTCCGGACTTGAGTTTTTAATTTTCAAAATCCCGCGAAATTATGAAAAACTGCTTTTCTCTGGTATAATTAACTGAAATAAATAACAAAAATGAAAAAAGTAGCAATTATCGGTGTCGGAAATGTCGGAGCGCATATTGCCAGTGCGGCGGTAAATAAAAATCTCGCGGCGGAGTTTTTGCTCGTCGATCAAAATCAAGAATTTGAAACAGCCCAAGTTTTAGATTTATGCGATAGTTTGCTTTTTTCGCATAATTCGCGAGTTTATTCCGCGGATTTTTCTGATGAAAAAGTTCAAAAGGCCGACATCTTCGTTATTACAGCTGGCGCTCATCAAAAACCGGGAGACACTCGTTTAGATTTGCTTGATCGGAATATAGTAATTTTGAAATCAATTAAAAAATCGTTGGGAACCCTTAAAAAATCCGCGATTGTTATTTTGGTGACAAATCCAGTCGATATTTTGACAACACTGGCAGCGGAAATCTTTGAACTTCCCAGTTCGCAAGTTTTTGGTTCGGGGACACTTCTGGACACGGCGCGATTGCGCTGGCGATTGGCGCGAAAATTTGATAAAAACATTTCAAATGTGCACGGATATGTGATGGGTGAGCATGGTGATTCTGAATTTGTGGCGTGGTCGACAGTTGGGTGTGCCGAAAAAATTTCGCGGGATTCTCGTGAAAAAATAGCCAAACTTGTTCGAGAAGAAGCCTATAAAATTATCGCTGGGAAAGGGGCAACATATTTTGGAATTGGTGCGGCGACGGCCGAGATTATTTCCGCAATTTTAAATAATTCAGAAAAAGTTTTTCCACTTTCCGTACTTTTAAATGGCGAATATGGAATCTCTGGAATTGCGCTGGGAGTTCCCGCGAAATTAGGTGAAAAGGGGATTATGGAAGTATTAGAAATTCCTTTAAATAAAGAAGAAATGGAAAAACTACAAAGTTCCGCGAAAAAATTAAAGAAATTTATCTAGTGGGATATTTTTCTTTTAATTTTACCAAATAATCCCAATTTTCTTCATTAGCGATACTGTATTTACCAGTATTGTTTTCTGTTTTAGCTTGTTCGATATCAACCAAATCTAAAACACTTCGCCAGTATTTAAAAAGGGTTTTATCATCAACCAGTTCTGGATTATTCATAAAAAATTTACCTAAAATTCGTTGTGGTAGAAGTTTCATCAAATGAATATTGTCTTTTACAAAGCGAGCGTAAGCTTCATTTTTCGCGGAATTTTTCGGATGAACGGCATGAGTTTGATAGTTATGAGCAATGTCGGAAATTTTAACTAATTTTTCCGCGAAATTTAATGGTCTAACATAATCTTTATCTCCAGGATTTCCGCGACCATTTAAGTAAACATTATAATCTCGTTCATTGTTTTCATCAGTAAAGTTTTTAGTGTTTAGACGATTAATAGATTCAACAACTTCAGGAATAATCGCCTCTACTTCTTCTTCCGACAAATATTTTAGAGCGATTTTTTTCAAAAAATCGAATAATTTCGCGGGATTTTGAAAATTATCGTCCGCATCTTTTAGATTATCCTCCAAAAGGTCATGCCCCAAAGAAATTAGAGAAATTTTTAGCATTTCTCGTGGATTATCAAGTATTTTTTGAATTTCGGTAGAATCATTTTGAGGAAATTCCGCGAAATTTTTATATTTAGCAGATTCCAATAATCCCCAAGTAATTCGTTGAACGCGTAAAAGATGGTTAATGCTTAACTCTTTTAAATGAGGTTGTTTGGAGTTTTGTTCTTTTTTGCGCTCCTTATTGCGATAAGGAAGTTCAATTTTTTGAATTGCGTCAAAAATTAAATTTTGATGTTTTTTAGGAAAATCCATTTCTTCCATATACCAAATATTTTCAAAAAGTTCATTGCTGGCGCGGTTATCTAATTTGTCATTATTTCTAAGAGTAGTAAGAATAGATTCCTTTAATATTTTATATCCGTCGTCAATAGTAGTAGTTTCGCTGTTGATTACTTCAAAAACTTTATTTTTTACACTAACTCGATAAAG
>CAZYIR010000013.1:0-3699 GCA_964647165.1 uncultured Candidatus Peribacteria bacterium | reverse complement strand
ACGATTTTCCGCGAAATTTTGTTTTGTAGACGATTTGTTCCATAATTTTTTCATCCTATTTGTATTATTATAACTTTTGCATAAAAAAGTCAAAAAAGATTAATTCAAACTAGCTTTTAAGGCCTCAACTTTAGAAATTTCGCGTGATTTTTCATTCAACTCATTTATTTTGTTAGACTCTTTTTCCGCGTTTTTAAAGTCTTCCACAAATTTATCTGAAATATCATTAATCAATTTCTCAGCTTCTTTTACATCGCGAACTTGAAGTGAAGTTTCTTCATTGTTTTCTGCGTTTATAAATTTTTCCCACATTGCTAATTCTTTATGCCATTGTTTTAAATTTTTGGTTGATTTATGTTCTAAATAATGCAGTGTTTTATCAATAAATTTCGCGGAATGTTCATCAATGTGACCAATTTCAATAATATGAGCCAAAAAATCGCGGCGCGTTTTTAGAGGAATTTCTTCCTGGGAAGCAAACCAAGTTAGAAATTTTTCTAATTGAGTAAGTTCTTGTTCGGTAAGTTTGTGATTCATTTTATAAAGATTAAAAATTAATTATTAAACAGATATTTTCATATTATAAACAATGGCGTGCTCACCAGCCCCACCAACCATTGGATTTTGAACACTATAATCTCCTTCCGCTTGACGAATTATGGCGTTTTTGTAAGCGGTTTTTCCTTCACTGTCAGTTGCCGGTCCAACAATCGTAATCATTTCGTTGGTGTCTTTATTAAGCAAATGAACTGCTTTATCGGTTTTTCGAAAAACAATAAAGTTATCTATTTGACTGGCGTTTAATTGGTTAGGGAAATTAATTTCTGAACTTCCTCCCACTCTTTTATAAGTTAAACTAACCGTTGTTCCCTCTGAAACAGTTTGAAGCGTTTTGTATTGATCATTTTTCGCGACTTCTTTAAGAAATTTAGTATTAATTTCTTCTTTGAAAATTTCAGTGGAAAATTCATTTTGCAAGCGTTCCGCCAAACTGAGATTTTCCATCTCTTTGGTGGAATTCAGAAGTAATTTATGATCCATACCTTGTTTTTCCAACAAGTTATTCAATAATGAAGTTGCTTCTTCCGTATTTTGAAAATCAGAAATTTCTTCATTCATAATTTCTTCTCTGCGTTTTTCCAATTCTTCCAACCTTTGTTCACGTCTGGATAACTCTTCGCGAATTTCTTCTTTATAAGATTTTCCACCATCTATTCGTAATTTGTTTATAAAATCATTTAAGTTGGTGATTCTTCTTTCGAGATTTTCAACATTTCGTTGTGCCTCATTTATGACATATTTTCCAGATTTATTTTTAATAACAGAATCAAGGCTTTCTCTGGCCTTATCTAAAAATTCTTCATGTTTTTCAATATCATTTTTAACTTCTTCAATGATTTTTTTCTGAAATTCACTTATATCCTGTTCTTTTAAAGATTCCGCATATAGCTTTCTCCAATAATTAATGCTTTCAAAGTCCTTATCTCCTCTTAATTTTTCTATTTCCTTTTTGATATCTTTTAGGCGATAATTTGTGTTTTCTTCTTTTTTATCTTGTTGTTTTTTTATTTTTTCAGCTTGTTTCTCCCAATTTTCAATATTTTTTTCCAAAAAATCGCGAGCTTCAATTACTTTTTCCCAAATTTCTTTTAATAATTTATAATCACTTTCCGTGAAAAATTTTAATTCATGATAAGTTTCAAATTTCGCGTGTTTAGAACTTATTTTAGCTGACAAATTCTGAATACTTGTTTTGAATTTTTTAATATCGTTAGGATTTCCTGCTTTTAAGTTCCGCGATTTTTTAACTAACTTAATAACACTATTTAACAATCCACCTGTTTGATTTTTTCCTTTAAGTTCTTCAAAGGTTTCTTGTGTTTTTTCGGCATCAAAAACTTCTTTTTGGGCGGCACTTTCCAAATTTTGTTTAGCAATCCAATCTAGAATTGCTTGTTTTATTTTAATTGACTTGTTAACAGCAGATAAAACATTTGAATTAGTGTTTATCGCATTGATTAATAGCACTAAACGGGTTGAATCAACCATTAAATCACTGCGTTTCAAATTAACTGAACCGGAAGTGTAAATTTCTTTTTCAACATCAATTCCTTGTCCTTGTAATTGATTTTCTATTTTTCGTACCAATTGCGAGATAGACAAAGCATTTTCTGGTTTTCCCGCGAAATTTTTAAATTCAGTTTTTTTCTTAATTTCTTCAAACGCCTTAAAATTATTTAAATCAGTCATAATTTCTTGTTGGGCTTGTGCAGACTCAATCATTTCTCTTTGTTCTTTGTTCTTTTGTTTGGAAATACCGATTGCCGCTAAATCATTTTTTACAAAATCCAATTCTTTGGCCGCTTCTAAAAAATCAATTATTTCCTGACCATCAATGATACCTAATCCTCCGTTGAAATTTCGCCAAGCTGATAAATCAATGTCTTCACCGTTTTGTTGAATAGCATCAAGTAATTGTTTTTTCAGCTTTGCCTTTTCTTCAATATCAGGAGTTCCTTTAACAACTCTTTCTAAATGTTTTTTCATTTTTTGTTTTCGCAATTCCGCGATTTTTTCCATTTTTTGAATATTTCTATTCAGTTCATTAAACATCACATTTAGTCTTTTTTCCAATCTGGCATTAAACCACTTTTGTCGTTTTTTTCTTTCTATCAAAGAATATCCTCCTAGTGTGGCAACTTTTAAAATTCGCGGACCAAGTTTCCGCCACCAACTTCGGTTAGCAATTATTTCCGCTTGCCGATTTTTAGTCTCTTCAAATTGCTCAAAAACACCCGCTTTTGCTTTATCTAAAGCTGTTTTATATCCTTGTATGACTGACAAAGAAGTTATTGTTCCCTGACGAACTTTTTCAATTCCTTTTAGAGTTGTCCACCCGGCCCGACGCCAAAGAGATGATTCTAACACTGAACTGGAAGATCCATTATTCGTGTTAATCATATCAATATTAACATCACTTAAAATACTAAAAACGCGATTTCTGACCTGACTTGTCCATAAATAAGGGTTTAGAACGGACCTGTTTTCCAAATCCGCGAAAAAATCAACAAATCCACCTTCTTTTCGCCAATTACGTCCTCCCGAAACTTCATAAACTCTGGCTTCTGCCAAATCAGCTACTGTTTGAATTCGGTTTTTATTATATTCTTCCGAAAGCTTTTTATCATCGGGATTTAAGACCGATTCAAAGTTTGAATGTGTTTTTAATTCAGCCATTTTTTATAAATAAATCCAAACATTATACCAGAAACTTCGCGAAAATTCAAGAAGTATTTTGTACTGAAGGTGGCAATTTCTAAAAAATACGCGAAATTTTTCGCGGTAAAATCAATCAATTTCCTATTCCTGAGTGGGAGGCGGAAGGCAAGAACAAATTGAATCGAAGGATCTTCCGTTTGTTTCTTTAAACCAGCGGAAGCCCCGTTCGACTTCTTGCTTTTCAAAAGTATTTGTCGCTCAGGGATAGGGAAATATAAAAATTTCGCGGAGAAAACGAACACAACCACCGTCATTGCGAGCGGATTTGTTGTTTTTTTTTACTGTTCAGCGTGGCAATCTCCTTTTTCGCGAAATTTTCCGCATCAAAATAAACAGTAAAGGAGATTGCGTCGTCGCTGCACTCCTCGCAATGACGACAGACAGGTTTTCCGCGAAAAAATCAATTGTTTTTTTGAGCAA
>CAZYIR010000012.1:0-2247 GCA_964647165.1 uncultured Candidatus Peribacteria bacterium | reverse complement strand
TATTCATTTATCTGCAGGAATTGAATTGATTAAACCAAGAAGTCCAATTTTACGGGGAGCTAGGTTAGCTGAAGAAGCATTAGACAATTCAAAAAATAAAAAGGATCCGGATGAGAAAATTAGAAAGAATAAAATAACAATTTTCGATACATCAATTGTTTGGGAAAAATGGCCGGATATCCAAAAGTGGATGGATTTTTTTGATCAAAAACTTCAACAAAGCAATCAAGAAAAAAGAGGAAGAGAAAAAACAAAAATTAATTCAGCGTTTTTATATCGACTTTTAAGATATCGTGAAATGGCGGAGAGTTATTTTCGAAATGGCGATGTAAAAGGCCTATTATATCTTTCTCACTTAAGTTATGATATAAAGCGAAACATTGAAATGCCTGCAAAAGACAATCCAGATATTTATCAGGAATTAATGATGCTTCAAAAACTTATGGACATTAACGAAGAAGAAATCCGTAATATTCACATTCCAATTTTTTATGCATTGTACAATAACAGAGGAGGATAAAAATGGAGGATTGGAAGGAAAAATTAAAACAAATTCGAGGACCAGACAACACTCAGGAGGTTAGCAAGATGATTCAGTTTTACAAAGATGGGAAGTTAGATCCAGATCTGGTAAGTAAAAAAGCTGAGGAGTGGGCAAGTAAATTTTACAATCCCGATCGTAATCAAAAAGAAAATTTAACATCAGCTCAGATGCGCAAGTTTTATGGGGAGGTTTTGGCTATCGAAGAAAAATTAAAAATCAAACGGGATTTTGAGTTAATTTATCCCCAAATACTTATGCTAAAATCAAAAGCATCATATGCTGCTAATCCCAATAACCGAAAAATTCCAGATACTTTCAAAAATTGGATTTTTCAGATGGTTGACAGCATTAAAAGCGAAAATGATTTTAAAGCTTTTAAATTAATTTTTGAAGCAGTTGTTGGATATTATTATGGGAAAGGAGCTAAATGATGAAATTACAAAAAGTTATTCAGATCAAGGGTACTATAAAACTTTTAACCGGCTTACATATTGGTATGGGCAACCAGGAAATTCACATCGGAGGAATAGATAATCCTGTAATTAAGCATCCTCTCACGCATGAGCCATATATCCCTGGTAGTTCAATAAAGGGAAAAATGAGGACACTGTTAGAATATAAGTTAGGTAAGGTAAGACCGGATGGAAAGCCATGGTATCCTGATGATGAAAAGAATGTAGCGGACGATCCTATATGTCGTATTTTCGGTTCTGGGAATCCACGATATACAGCAGGACCTACGCGTTTGATTGTTAGAGATGGTTATTTGACAGGCGAATACAAAGAACGTATTGATGATCCAAATGATGAAATGACAGTCTACGACTTGCTAGAAGGTAAATGGGAAAACAGTATTGACAGAAAGAAAGGAACTGCGCTAAATCCTCGTCAAACAGAACGAGTAGTAGCTGGAACAGAATTTTCATTGGAAATGTCTTATCGAATCTTTGATAAAAAAGACAAAGAAAATTTTAAGTATGTAAAGGAAGCTCTTGAGCTGCTGGAGAACGATGCTTTAGGCGGTTCAGGTAGCCGGGGCTACGGTAGGGTTAAAATTGAATATTCGGTGATTGATGGTTCTCAGTCAGAAAAGTGAAAAGGGATGACATGAAAACGTATAAAATTAGTTTTAAACTTAAATCGTCACTCCGAACTCCATTTCATGCGGACACGATCTTTGGTCATTTATGCTGGGCAATCCGGCATCTAAACGGAAATGATTTTCTCGAGGAGTGGCTCAAAAACTTCGATGAAGAGCCATTAATTATTTCTAATGCTTTTCCGGTCGGATATTTACCACGACCAATTTTGCCACCAGTGAAATTACAAATCAATGCTTCGTCAATTCTTGACCAAACGGCTCTAATAAAAGCTACGAAAAAAATTCAATTTGTGGAAGAAAACTGGATTCTAAAAAATCGCAATCCCCTAATGGCGAAAAGTTTGCAGGAATATCTATTTGAATTCACAAATGAAGGTGCGGATACTGCTTTCGTTTTAAAAAATGTTTATGTGACACACAATACTTTTGATCGATTCAGAGGACGGGTTCTGGAGAGAGGTGGTTTATACGAGTTTGAGGAATATTTTTTTGGGAGTTCTGTCAACACTGAACTGAGATTCTGGTTTCTTGTACGAACAAACGCTTTCACCAAGGATGAGTTATCAAAATTTTTGGAATACATTGAATTCACGGGATTTGG
>CAZYIR010000011.1:0-2628 GCA_964647165.1 uncultured Candidatus Peribacteria bacterium | reverse complement strand
CTCAGCTTCTTCTACTAGGGGAGGAATATTATTTATTTTTTTCGCGGGAATTTCCGGTTCGTCATCAAAAATAAAATCGTCAGTAGTTGGGGTTTCTTGTTTTGTAGAGGCTACCGAAACAACCTCCTCTCGTTCTTTTTTATCAGAAGGAGAATCAATTTGTGTTTTTGTGCTGGCAGAATCCCGCGAAATTTTATCCGTTTGTGTGTTTTGGGCCTTGAATTTAGTATTTGAAGGATTTTTTAAAGACGGTGTTTTAGTTTCATCAGGAGTGAAAGAAAGATTGGAACATAGTTTTACAACAGCAATTTCTAGCGGAAGTTCGGTAATTGGAGAAGTTTTTAATCGTAATAACGCTTTTTCGATTTCTTCAATCGTTGGAATCAAGGTTGCCAAAATTTCGCGGGATTTTAGGTTCTGAAACATTTTTTCGCGGAGAAATCCCAAAAAATCGTGTCCAAAAGTTCGTAAATCCGCTCCGTTTTTTGAAACTGTTCGTAAAACTTCAAATCCCTGTTCAGCGTCTTGGTCAGCGATAGCTTGCCAAAAGTTTTCCAACATTTCACTGGAAGAAATTCCCAAACTTTCGCGAACAATTTCTTCGGTAATTTTCCCACCACTCTCCGAAGCAATTTGATCCAAAGCCGAAATAGCGTCTCGTAATCCTCCTTCCGCTTTGCGCGCAATCAGTTCCAGCGCGATTTTTTCCGCGGTAAATTTTTCCGCGTCACATATTTTTTGCAGTCTTTCTACAAGTTGCTCAATTGTAAATCTGCCAAAAATAAAAGTCTGGCAACGCGAAATAATTGTGTCCAGAATTTTGTGTAATTCTGTTGTCGCAAGAATAAAATACGCGTGTTCAGGCGGTTCTTCCAGAGTTTTCAAAAGCGCGTTAGAGGCGTCTTTCGTCAGCATATGCACCTCGTCGATGATATAAACTTTTCGTTTCGCGAAATTTGGCGTGAAGTTCACTTTTTCGCGGAGTTCGCGAATATCATCAATTCCACGATTTGAAGCGGCATCAATTTCAATCACATCTACCAGATTTCCGTCAGCAATATCCGTACAAATTTGGCATTTCCCGCAAGGTGAACCGTCTTGTAAGTTTTCACAATTCAGACCTTTCGCCAAAAGTCGGGCGAGGGAAGTCTTTCCTGTTCCGCGAGATCCCGCGAAAAGATAAGCATGAACTGGTTTATTCGCTTTAAGTGAATTTTTTAAAGTTCTAACAACCGACTCTTGACCAACGATGTCGTCAAAAGTTTGTGGCCGATATTTCAAAAATAGTGCTTGCGACATTTTGTGGGGGAAATTTTCGCGGGAATTCTAGTTTATTTTTTGAAAAATTCAAAATATTAAAAATTTCGCGGGAAACTTTGCGCTATCCCGCTCGCTTCTTTTCGTCAGAGAGTTGATTATTTTTTTGTTTATCAAAATTTCGCGGAGAAAGAAAAACAATATTTTAACACATTGCGCTCACCATGACGGGAGAGAGGAAAATCCCGCGAAATTAAAAAAAAGATTTTCAATCCCTTCTTTTATTAAATGGTGCCGAGGGAGGGAATCGAACCCTCACTCCTTGCGGAACACGATTTTGAGTCGTGCGCGTCTACCAATTCCGCCACCCCGGCATATTAATTGCGAGGAGATTTTAAAAACTTTTTTTTAAAATGCAACCGGAATTTCGCGAGATTTTTTTAAAAAAAAGGACAGATAAAAATCTGCCCTAAATTTTAATGGTATTTTTTATTATTTCTTTTTTTCTGGTAAATGTAGCGCCTTCATTAAATTTTTATCATTATCATCAAGTGTGATTGTTCGGATTGGGAAAGGAATTTGTATACCTTTAGCGTCAAAATCAAGTTTTAGTTGTTGGATTATTTGTGAACGAACTAAAAACCAATTTGTGGTGGACTCAATCCAAAAACGAACTTGTAAATTTATAGCGGAATCCCCAAATTCGGTGGCAATCACTTGAACTTCTGGTTTAGGAACAACGGAAGAATTCTTTTTAACTGATTCTAGTGCTGTTTGAATAGACATGGCCAGTGGTGTGTCGTAATGAACTCCAACATCAAAAGATATTCTACGAAAAGAATTCGCGGTAAAATTTTGAATTACAGCTGTAATCATTTTAGCATTTGGAATAATTAAATTTGTTCCATCAAAAGCTTGAATTTGTGTGGTACGGGCGTCAATTTCTATAATTTTACCTAAATTGTCATCAATTTTTACAATATCCCCAATTTGAAATTTCTTTTGAGTTAGAATCATAACTCCGGCAATGAAATTTGAAAGCAAATCTTTGAGCGCAAAACCAATACCAACTCCTAAGAAAGCAATTAAAGAAGATAAATCCAGCCCCATGATTTTAAAGGCCACAATTACTCCCAAAGTAACTATTGTGGCATAAGTTGTTCGACCAATTAAGATTAGTACTTCTTGTCCTAAATCTCTTTTTCTTAAACGAAATAAAACAATTCTTTTAATAAATCCCGCGAAAATAAAGGAAACTATAACTACAATTATAGCAGCAATGAGCAGGGGAATCATATGAAAGAAATTATTGAAAAAATTTCCTATTCCGGAAGCGGTTTGTTCTTGAGCGGCGGAGGCGCTATTTCTAGC
>CAZYIR010000010.1:0-2697 GCA_964647165.1 uncultured Candidatus Peribacteria bacterium | reverse complement strand
TTCAACTTCCGCGGCCGAAGCTCCAGGATAATCAATTACAATACTAAATGCCGGCATCGAAATTGTCGGATTATATTGTTTTGGTGTCATTTTGTAGGACAACGCTCCCGCGAAAATTAACCCAACCAAAATCAGAATCGTTAGCGGACGATTTTCAAGGAAAAATTTCGCGATTTTACCGGCAAAGTTTAATTTCATTTTTTAATTTTTTAATTTTTTTATACCCACCTCCGACAAGAGCGAGTTATTAGAAGAGGTTGTTATTTAATAATTTTAAGATCCTCCGCGATTCCCTCAAAATAAATTTCTACTTGATTTCCTTTTTCTGAAATAATATCAACAGTTTTAATTTCACCGTTTTCCAGTTCTATTTTTGCTCCGTCATAATCAAATCTCACAAAATTTCGCGGGATTTTAAAAACTTCTCGTTCTGGTAACTGCATTTTTATCCGTGCAAATAAACCGATTTTCAGTTTTTCTAAAATATCTTCTTCGGCTTCCTCATCTTCGGTAAAAGTGATTTCAATTCCTAATTTTCGCGTTCGGGGATCAAGTGCCGGATTTACTTTAGTCACAATTCCCGCGAAATTTTCGTTTAATCCATCAACAGAAATCTCTACCGGCATATCTAATTTAATTTCACCGGCATAAACATCAGGAACATCAGTTCGTATTTTAAATCCTGACATATCAGCTAATTCAAAAAGTTTTTGTCCGGGCGCGACAAGTTGGCCCATATCAATTTCTCGCGAAATTATCACTCCTGCAAAAGGGGCTTTGACCACCATTTCTCGCTGATAAGTGGAAGCGATATTTACCTGAGATTTAGCGGCTGTAACTTGATTTTCCGCGTTTGATTTAGCTAATTCAACACCAGATTTCGCGGACTCCAATTGATTTTCCATTGCCAGAACTTTCAATCCCAACTGTTCATCCATTACTTTTGTCCCGGCAATAAACTGATCTAGTCCGTTAATTGCTTCTGAAACAGCTTTCAAATAATTTGCAGTTTGCGTCAGGAAATTATTTTTAGTTATTTCTGAAAAACTACTGGAAACAACTGTCCCTCGTATTAAATCATCAAAATCCAAAAGATCTTGTTTTAATTTTCGTAAGAATGAAAGTCGTTTTTCCGCGAAATTTAGAATACCTTCATTACTGCTCGGTTCAGTTGAAGAAAAATTTGAAAATTCACGAACCGAATTTTCGACCCTTGTTTTTAAATTATTCTTTAAAATCGTATTATTATTACCCAAAATATTTTTATACGGACTCATTCCGCGAAATTTATTTGAACTTTCTAAATTCTTATCTAAAAAATTTAAAACATTTGAAATCGTAATTTCCGACAATTTCGCATTAGTATAAAGATTGTCATACTGTTTTTTTCGCTGAACTTGCTCCTCTTTTTTTGTTTGAGTTAAAGCTCTTTTGACAGACTCTAGTTGAACTTCGGCAGTATTTACCGCATTTTCAGCACTTGCTTCAACGGATTTAAACTGGCTCAAAGCATTTTGATATTGCACAAAACTATCATTATCTACCGCGGAATATCTTGCTAGAATTTGTCCTTTATAAACTGTGTCCCCAACATCAACTTTGAGCGAATCAATTCGCCCCATAATTTTCGCGGAAATTGGAATTTGTTTCTCCGCTTCAACATTTCCTGTTAATTTTAAAGTTGGGGCAACCGTTTCAGATTTTAAAACAAAAATTTCGCGAGATTTCGGTTTTTCTGCCACTGGAGTTTCTGTTTGACTACATCCGAAAAGTAGTACGAGAGCCGATAACATCATTAATTTTTTCATTCTTTCCTCTTTTTAAAAAGTTTTTGTAATAGGTGATGAGATAATTATTTCTTGATTATCAATTTAAGTAATTTATCTAAATCCTGATTATCTTTGTTTTTAAAACATTTCACGAGATTTTCAGATAATAAAAGCGCATAACAATTATCTAGTGCGGATTTTGCCGCGGAAAATTGGATAATTATTTTTTCGCAATCATTCGCTGTTTCCAACAATTTTTGTAGTCCGCGAATTTGTCCTTCAAGTCGTTTAAGACGATTTTGGATTTTTTTCATCGCCCGAAATATACCCCTAAGGGGTATTTTGTCAAATTCTTTTTTGTCAAAAATAGACCCAAATTAAAATTAATTTCTTATCCCTGAGCGACAAATACTTTTCAAAAGTGAGAAGTCGAATGGGTCTTCCGTTGGTTTAAAGAAACAATTGATTTTAGCGCGGAAAATTTCGCGGAAATGGAGATTGCCACGCTGAACAGGAAAAGAAACGACAAATCCGCTCGCAATGACGGTGGTTATGTTTGTTTTTTCGCGGAAAACTCATCTGTCGTCATTGCGAGGAGCAAAGCGACGACGCAATCTCCCTTACTGTTTATTTTGATGCGAAAAATTTCGCGGAAATGGAGATTGCCACGCTGAACAGGAAAAGAAACAACAAATCCGCTCGCAATGACGGTGGTTGTGTTCATTTCCCCGCGAAAATTTTTATATTCCCTATCCCTGAGCGACGAATACTTTTCAAAAACGAGAAGTCGAACGGGTCTTCCGCTGGCTCAAAAAAAAAACGGAAGATCCTTCGATTCAATTCAGCCTTGTTTTCTGCCTCCTACTCAGGAATAAGAAATTGAATGACTTTGGTGCAGAAAATTTCGCGGAAATTTTTTCTTAAACAA
>CAZYIR010000009.1:0-7376 GCA_964647165.1 uncultured Candidatus Peribacteria bacterium | reverse complement strand
TTAGCTCCATCTTTGTTTTTTCCGTAAACTCCGCGAATTTCTTCACGTTTGGATTCTTTATCTGATTCGCTCGCCCAAGCAGGAAAAAGACAATCAGCATCAAATCGTCCATTAATATCATCACAATCGTGAATTAAAAATATCCTAATTTTCTCATCTTTTTTAGTTAAAAAAACAGTTTTTTCTTTGTAGTAATTCATCGGATCTGAAACAACCAAATTTAAAGGTAAATCAGTTTTTTCTAATAATTCTGTTTCAAAAACAAATTCTCCGTTTTCATCAGTAGTAATGTAATATTTTTTATATTTGTCTGTTCCTTCGTGTAAATCAGGTTTCCACTGATTATTTTCTTTTAATTTTTCCAATTTTTCGCGTAAAGTTTTTTCCTCCTCATCATTTTTGTCTAACATATTCTGTAGTTTTATTATTTCTGTCAATAATTCATTTATTTTAGAATCTAATTCCGGAATATTTAAACGAATTCCTGCTAATCCTCTATTTGTTTTTTTATCCAAAACCTTCCCCGAAATTTTCAAAACACCTACATTGCCTTCTGAGTCTTCATTTTCTGCCGAAGATGATTCTGAACCGGAATCGTCAGAATCCGAACTGGAATTGCCAGAAGTTGTGTTTGTTTTAACTTCTTTTAATCCTACTTCAACTGCCACCACAGGAAGTTTCGAGATAATCTTCTGCAATGAGGTGTTTTTTTGAATATTTTTTTTACGACAGGCATATTTCAGATATTCTTCAAAAACGGCTTTTGTACAATTTCCATATTTTCCATCTTTTAAATCTATATCTTCCGAACAAAACTTGGTATCTGATTGTTTTTTGATTGTAGAAAAGAAATTAACAAAATTTTGATCAGATCTCAGTTGTCTCTGTAACCAAGTAACACTCATTCTATAAGGTTCTTGATAATTTGAATTACTCTTGTTATCAAAATACATTAAATCTAAAATTTCTTGATTCTTAATTGTAATAGCAAACCCATCATTTTCACAATGCTCGGGAACACTGGTTTTTAAAGATTGTTTATTTCCTGTTTCTGGTAGCTTAAAACAACTTTCGGGGGCAGGAATAAGGCACTCATCATCCGCCAAAACTTTATAAGTTGAAAACACAGAAGTGATTATGACAATTGCGATTAACAGTTTTTTCATATTTATTTTTTAAATCGATTGATTATACCTGAAATTCCGCAAAATTTCAACCTTTTCGTGCATCAATTAGTTTCAGTTGCAAAGAAACTCTTCCTTGCCATTCATTTTCGCTAACAGAAACTAAAATATCAATCTCATCCCCAATTTTAATTTTTTCTAAAAAATTTTCCGCGAAAAATGCGACAAATTGGATTTCCTGCTTATTTAGTTTATTTTCAAGTTCGGACTTAGGATTGTTTTTATTCTGTGCCAAGTCCGGACTTGAATAAATGGTTCCCGTAAATTTCGCGTGATTTCCATCTTTTCCCATTAGAAAAATATCTGTTATTTTCACTTTTTCTAAAGCAAAAATTCGCGGAGGATTACCTTCCCCAAAAGGAGCAAGAAATTTTAAAAACTCTACTAAATCTAGCGATAAAACTTTTGGATTTACAAAAGCTTCTGCTTTTATTTCTGAACTATTTTTTTGCTCTTGTGTAAAATATTTATTCAAATTTCCGCGAATTTTTTCTAAATTCTTTTTTTCTGCGATAAATCCGGCCGCCCCGGCGTGTCCCCCAAAACTTGTTAGAAATTTCGCGGAATTTTCCAAACCATCAATTATTGAATAACCTTCTGGAGCACGACATGAAGCGCTCAACATTCCATCTGTTTGTCTAATTGTGCTCACGATAATTGGAACATTTAATTTTTCCGCGAAATGTGAAGCCACTAATCCCATAATTCCCTGTGGCCAATTTTCCGCGAAAAAAAACTGACAAAAAGCTTTTGCCTCAATCTGTTTTTCAGCTGATTTAATCAAAATATCGGTTTGAACACGGCGTTCACGATTTAAATTAATCAAATATTCAACGCGTTCTGAATTTTTCGCGGGATTTCCCAAAAAAAGTTGAACAGCAATCATCACATCGCCTAAACGCGAGGCAGCGTTTAAATGTGGCGCGATAAAAAAACCGACATTTTCTTCATTAACTTCTTTTATTTTCAATCGTTCCAAAAGTAATTTCAATCCGTCCCACTTGGTCTGCGACATTTTTGCTAAACCATATTTGGCAATAATTCGGTTATCGCCAATCAGTTTCACACAATCAGAAATAATCCCAATTGTCGCAATTTCAAAAAGTGGATCAAGATATTCTGAAATTTTCGCGGGACTTTGTTTAAAAAATGTATTCAGCAAAGCTGTCGCAAATTTCAGTGCCACAGCCGAACCGGATAAACTTTTTTCCACGAAATTTTCTGAACTTTGACAATTCACAACAGCCACCGCCTCCTTTGGAAATCTTGTGTGATCCATTTGATGATGATCGGTGACAATTGTCTCAATTCCCAAACTTTTTCCGTAACTAATTTCTTCCGCATCGTTGGTCGCACAATCGCAAGTAATTACCAGTTTAACTCTTTTTTCCGCGAATTTTTCCATAAACCTTTTTTGTAATCCATGACTGTCATTTGTGCGATCGGGAATAAAATATGAAACTTCCGCACCACAATTTTTTAGTGCCGAAACAAGAATAACGGTTGAAGTAATTCCGTCCGCATCAAAATCCCCTACAATCATAATTCGCTCCTTATTTTTAATTGCCTGAATAGTTCGCGAAATTGCGATATCCATATTTTTTAAGTCAAAAGGATCTCGTAAATCATTTAAAGAAGGGGTCATAAATTTCTGAATCTCATCAGAATTCGCGAGATTTAGATCGGCCAAAATTGATTCTTGGAGTTCTTCCAGACTCTCGATTTTTTTCTCGCGAAATTTCCAAAGTTTTCCGCTAAATGATAGTTGCTTTTTCATCTTATAGATGCTACATTTTTTGCGAGAAAATGAAAGTATTGCTTTATGATTTTCGCTGGATTGATCAGGAAACTTGCGAGTTTCAAGCAAGTGCGGATAATCGTTTTGGGCGAAAAAAAATAAAAATCGGTGATAAAATCTCAATTGAAGTAAAATCCCGCGAAAAAAAATGTGCCGGATCAATTGAAAATGGAATTTGGAAACCTTGTCCCAAAAATTCAGTCGGTAAATCAAAATGTGATTATTGTCGAGCAATTGAAGGAAATTTTGTTTACACTGCTTTTGATGGTTTTGATCAATCAGAATTGGAAAACGGTGATTTAAATAAAATTTCCGACACGCATGTAATTTATCTTGCTTTTTTCGCGGAAAATTTAATAAAAGTCGGTGTTTCTAAAAATTCGCGGAAAAAACTGCGACAAATTGAACAAGGAAGTTTAGCCACTCTTTTTATTGCGGAAACTCCGGATGGAATTGCCGCAAGACAAATAGAAACAATTTTGCGTCAGTCTGGATTAGCGGATAAAATATCTTTAAACAAGAAAAAAGAAGTTTTCTTATCTGATTTATCAGCTGAAGAAATCGCGAAATTTATGAATAAAAAACTTGAACAACATTTACCTGCTCTTGATGCACACGAGCATCTCCGCGAATTCATTTTGAAAACTCCTGAGTTTGTCAGCTGGGAAAGTGTTTATAATTTCGCGAAAATTCGTCACGGAGTAAAACCGTTTCATCATATTGATTTAAACGAGGAAGAATGGGTTTCGGGAACAATTATTTCTATTCGTGGTCCATTTATTACAATTGAAACTGAAGATGAAAAAATAGCTATTTGCGCGAAAAAATTATGTGGACTGGAACTTGATTTTACACCAAAAAAAACTGGATTACATACCAATGCGGTAATGCAAGGAAGCTTATTTTAATTTAATAACAATTACCCGGTACTTCCAAAACCTCCGCGAGATTTTATTGAAGGTCGCCCAGTATCAACAAATTCAATTTTATCGGTTTTTACAAACAATCCTTGTGCGATTTTTTCACCTCTTTCCACTACAACTTCCTTATCTGACATATTATAAACTTGAATCATTATTTCATCATTTTCTCCGCAATAATCACGATCAATTAAACCTGGAGAATTTGGTAAAATCAATGATTTTTTTCTGAACAAAGAACTACGAGGAAGAATTAATAAAGCCATATTTTCCGGACACTCAATAATAACATTGGCCGGAACCAAAATTGTTTTTTTCGCGGGAATTATAGTTGTTTCACGAGTTACAAAATCAAAGGCAAAACTACCATTAGTTTCATATTTAGGAAGTTCCAAGCTTTGGTCTAAACGATGTATTTTTACCTGCATACGCAAATTTTAGACGAGCTACCCCTGATTTTCAAATTTGTTTGAGAAAAAATTTCCGCGAAATTTTCTGCGCCAAAGTCATTCAATTTCCTATTCCTGAGTGGGAGACGGAAGGCAAGATAAAATTGAATCGAAGGATCTTCCGTTTGTTTATTTGAGCAAGCGGAAGACCCATTCGACTTCTGGTTTTTAAAAAGTATTTGTCGCTCAGGGATAGGAAAATATAAAATTTTCGCGGAGAAAAATCAATCAATTTCCTATTCCTGAGTAGGAGGCAAAAGGCAAGATAGAATTGAATCGAAGGATCTTCCGTTTTTTTTAAAACCAGCGGAAGACCCATTCGACTTCTTACTTACGAAAAATGTTTGTCGCTCAGGGATAGGGAAATATAAAATTTTCGCGGGATTTACTTCTTCCATTTCTGGTAACCACGAATATTTAAAAAAATCAAAATAATATTCAAAATCACTCCTGGCCAAATTCCCGCGAAAAAATTAACTACAATCCAAGCAATATTTCCGATTATTCCGACCCAAAAAGCTGATTTCTTTTTTTCTCCAATTAAATACAGAAATAAAAGTGACATCACCATGGCAAGCCAATCTATTCCATAAAATCCCGCGAAATTTTCAAACATTATTCAGATTTAAGAATCTGTATATTCTGCTCTGCCAATTCCTTTTCTGGCATTGGCGACGGTGCGCCAAGCATTAAGTCAACCGCCATTTGGTTTTTTGGAAAAGCTATAACTTCACGGATATTTGGTTCGTCGGCAAAAAGCATTACCACTCGATCAAGTCCCATCGCACAACCTCCGTGTGGTGGACAACCGTATTCAAAAGCTTTTAGCAGATGCCCAAATTTCCGCGAAATTTCTTCCTCATTCATTCCCAAAATTTCAAAAATCTCTTTTTGCATCTTCGGATCATGAATTCTGATTGACCCTCCACCAAGCTCTACTCCGTTCAAAACAATATCATAAGCCAAGGCGCGACATTTCATCGGTTCAGATTTCAGCATATGAGCGTCGTCAGGATGAACTGCGGTAAACGGATGATGAGCGGAAGCAATTGATCCGTCATCTTTGGCTTCGAAAAGCGGGAAATCAACTACCCAACAATACGCAAATTCCCGCGAATTTTTCAGACCTAAATTGTCTCCCAGTTTTGAGCGGACTGCTCCGAGCGGTTCAGTTGCGGAAATAAAATCCCCCGCTCCAAAGAAAATCATATCGCCAGAATTAGCTTCAACTTTGTCAGTTAAAATTTCGCGGAATTCTGCTGTCGTATTTTTTCCAACCGCTCCAGTTTCTTCTCCAACTCGCCACCAAGCCAATCCTCGTGCACCGTTTTGTTTGGCGATACTTTCCAATTCGTCTATTTTTTTTCTGCTAAATTCTCCAAGCTCTTTGGAAACTTTTAAAGCGAAAACTCGCTCTGAATTATCAAAAACTCCAAACCCGGAATTCCGCGAAATTTCGGTAATATCTGTTAATTCTAATCCAAAACGCAAATCTGGTTTATCACTTCCGTATTTTGTCATCGCTTCCAGCCAAGTAATTCGCGGAAATTTCCCATCCACTAAAAACTTCTTCCATTCTTTATTTTTCGCGTGATTTTCGTTTAAGTCGTAAAAACAACGCTCAATATAATCAATTACATCGTCTTGTTCAACAAAACTCGCCTCAATTTCGAACTGAGTAAACTCTGGCTGACGATCACCGCGTAAATCTTCATCACGAAAACAACGCGCAATTTGAAAATATTTGTCCAAACCTCCCACCATCAAAAGTTGTTTCAGTTGCTGTGGAGATTGTGGCAAAACATAGAACTTCCCAGGATGAAGGCGTGATGGCACTAAATATTCGCGAGACCCTTCGGGCGTCCCTTTGACCATAATTGGCGTTTCAATATCCACAAAATTTTCGCGGTGAAAATAATTCCGAATCGTGTGTGTCATATCATTTCGCAAAACCAGATTTTTCTGCATTTTTTCGCGCCGCAAATCAAGATAACGATACTCTAATCGCAAATCTTCATTTTTAACTTCTGTTTCCGCGGAAATTTCAAACGGTGGAGTTTTGGCTTCGTTAATAATTTCTACAGATTCCGCGAAAATTTCAATTTCGCCGGTTTCCATATCTTTATTCGCTTGTCCCTCCGCTCGCGCCTGAACTTTCCCGCGAATTTTTAACACAAATTCAGCGCGAATTTTTTCCGCGACTTTGTGTGCTTCTGCCATTTGAGGGTCAACAATAATTTGGGTTAATCCGTATCGATCTCGCAAATCAAAAAAAATCAATCCTCCCAAATCTCGGCGACGATGCATCCAACCGGTTAAAGTCACTTCTTCGCCAATATTTTTGGCCGTTAATTCTCCGCAAGTATGAGTTCGCAACATTTTTAAGTTATTTTAAAAGTATCGCTAGTTTATAGTTCAAGAGATGAAGAGTCAACGAGATAAAAAGTTAATTTTCGCGGGAAAAATTAAATCACAAGGCTCAGTAAAACTCACTATCTATATTTTTAAGCATTCGATTATTTTTAATTTTTATTTTCCTTTTGTCAGTAGCTATAACTCCTTTCTTTACTAGCTTTCTAATTTCTCGAATACAATTTTCCTTAGCTGCTCCAACGTATTCAGAAAATTCTTTTCGAGATAAGCTCACATCAATAAAACCTTCTGAATCTGTTCCAAATTTTTTCTCAAAAAACAACAACGCACTAGCAACCCTTGCTTTAACTTTCTTTTGAGCCATGTCTGTAACCGCTAAATTTTTATCTCCTAGTTCTATAGCTGCGTGTTTAAGTGTTTGTATTCTAAAATCACCATTTTCTTTATATAAATCTAAGATTTTATTTTTTGGAATAAAATAGGCTTCTACTTCACCAAGGGCGACTACTAATTGGGAATTATCAACCAAAGACAATCCCGCGAATTCTCCTGCTGTCACAAAATTAGTAATAATGTAATTTCCAAAAGATATACGAATCTGAACTTTACATTTTCCTTTTTTTAAAAAATAACATCCATCAAGTCTTTCTCC
>CAZYIR010000008.1:0-1576 GCA_964647165.1 uncultured Candidatus Peribacteria bacterium | reverse complement strand
AAATTTTAGCAAAATCTCGCGAAAAAACAGTTAAAGGGCTTATTCTATCCGGCGGACCGCAGTCTGTTTTTGCCGAATATTCGTTGGATACAGACGCAATACTATTTGAATTAGGAAAACCGATTTTGGGAATTTGTTACGGACACCAGTATTTAGCACACAAATTAGGTGGGAAAGTTGCGCCGGGGACGACTGGAGAATTTGGCGCTTCCAAGATGAAAATTCGCGGAAATTCACCACTTTTCAAAAATGTTGAGACGGAATCAATCGTTTGGATGAATCATGTGGACGCGGTGCAAAATTTCGCGGAAGGATTTGAAAATATCGGCGAAACACCACATTGTGCGACTGCGGCAGCGTGGAATCCCGCGAAAAATTTCTATTCGGTGCAATTCCATTTGGAAGTTTCGCATACTGAGTTTGGAAACCAAATTCTAAAAAACTTTTTGGAAATTTGTGGCTGTTCTTTTGATTGGAATATGGATAAATTTCTCGAAGAACAAAAAGTAAAACTCCGCGAAAAAATCGGCGATAAAAATGTTTTCTTGTTTGTTTCCGGGGGAGTTGATTCGACGGTAACTTTCGCATTTTTAAATAAAATTATCGGTCCAGAACGGGTTAAAGGACTTTTTGTCGACACTGGATTGTTGCGCGAAAATGAAGTGGCGCAAGTTGAGAAGTCTTTGCGTGAAATCGGGACAGATTTAACGACACTTTATGAATCAAAAACTTTTCTGGCAAATCTCGCGGGAGTTGCTGATCCGGAAAAAAAACGCGAAATTATCGGACACACTTTTTTGAAAGTTCAGCAGGACTTTTTTTCGCGAGAAAAACTTGATGATAAATGGTTACTCGCCCAAGGAACAATTTATCCGGACACTATTGAAACTGGAGGAACTAAAAATTCCGCGAAAATTAAAACCCACCATAACCGCGCTCCGGAAGTACAAAAACTGATTGATGCGGGATTGGTGATTGAACCGATTAAAGATTTATATAAGGACGAAGTGCGAGTTTTGGGGGAACTTCTCGGATTACCACACGAACTGGTCTGGCGACATCCCTTTCCCGGGCCGGGATTGGGAGTGCGAATTCTTTGTTCTGAGACAGAATCCCGCGAAATTTTGTACAACGAAGTAGATGCTTTTACTTTACAACCAAAGAAAAAACCTTATATCAAATTGCCGATTAAATCAGTCGGAGTGCAGGGAGATTTCCGAACATATAAACATCCGGGAATCTTGAATACAACCGAAAAAAACATTGAAAAATTGGAGGAACTCGCCACTAAGTTAATTAATCATTATTCCGAAATAAATCGTTGTATTGTGCCTTTAGGGCAAAATTTCGCGGGAAAAATTCGCGAGATTTCTCTTCACAAAACCGACACAAATGCTTCCCGAGTAAAAATTTTACAACGCGCTGACGCCATTGTGACAAAACTTCTCCGCGAAGCTGGAGAATACGAAACCGTTTGGCAATTTCCGGTTGTTTTGATGCCGGTTTCTTTTAACAATACCGGAGAAGAATCCGTTATTTTACGACCGGTTGATTCCATTGACGCGATGAGTGCCAG
>CAZYIR010000007.1:0-3436 GCA_964647165.1 uncultured Candidatus Peribacteria bacterium | reverse complement strand
TGTTTTAAAATCCCGCGAAATTAGTTTCCACATTGGGCAGAGTCATAATAATCCAGTCGAATGGAATAACCGTCACCAATAGCGTCTTCACCAGAAGCTTCATGTAAACGATCCGGTCCGGCTGAAAACAAAGTATCTTTTCGGCAATAGTTATCAGGAAATTCCCCTTCATTTTCATCTACTAAATAAGGCGAGCCCCAAGGATCGGTTTCTAAAAAAGAAATATCAATATCTGTAGAACTTTTCAAAACAGCCATAATTTCATCCCAGCGAGTAACACAAGTTTGTGCGTTAGCAGAAAGAGGAGAAATGAAATTTTCATCTCTACAAACACAGTCAGAACAAGTATGTCCCGTAATGTTAATTAAAGTAGATTTTTCTTTTTCTCGACCAATATAAATAGCTTTGGCTACAACATCTAAATCAGCTTCCATTACCTCCTGAGCAGTAATTGTACCTATCTGATATTCCATTCGTTTTAATTTTAATTTAGAAATTTGCTGACTCAGTTCAGCAACATCTTTAGTTATCTTGGCGTTAGTTATATAATTGTTGTAAGTAGAAACAGATATTGAACCCAAAACTCCAATAATCACAATTGTGACAAGTAATTCTATTAAAGTAAAAGCTTTAAATTTTGTTTTTTTCATTTATTTAAAATATTCAGAGCAAATTATATTTTTTTTATATTTTAAATAAAATTTCGCGGGATTTTCTTTCTAAATAACATTTTTTTCGTATAATGATAAAGATGAAACCCACCTACGATATATCGAAATCATACGATTGGAATTACGAAAATGGACCTATTTTTGCAGGAGAAATTCCCAAACGAGAAAATCCCGCGAAAAAATTCAAACTTTGGGATTTTGAACTAAATTCGCCAATTGGTGTTCCGGCTGGACCACTTTTGAACTCCAACTGGATTAAACTTTACGCGAATTTAGGTTTTGATATTCCAGTTTATAAAACAGTGCGAACAACTTATCGAGAATGTCATCCAAATCCAAATTGCATCTATATTCAACGAAAAGATCAACTTCAAGAATCTGAAATTGGGGCGGATATTGTGGGAAATTTTAAACAACCAAAAAATTCGCGGGACATTACAATTACCAACTCGTTTGGAGTTCCATCAAAGGAACCGAAAGAATGGATGGCGGATATTGAACTTGCAAATTCTTATTTAAATGACGGGCAAGTAATGATTGTTTCCATCAACGGAACACCCGGTTCGGGAATGGATATTGTGTCAGACTATGTGCGGGCGGCCGAAATGGCCAAAGAAGCCGGCGCGAAAATTATTGAAGCGAATTATTCTTGTCCAAATGTTTCGACGGGCGAGGGAAGTATTTATTCCGACCCGGAAATGTCCGCGAAAATTTCGCGGGAAATTAAAAAAGCACTGGGGAATACACCGTTTATGATAAAACTTGGAAATTTTGTAAATCCCGCGAAATTAGAAGAAATTGCTGTGGCAAACGCGCCTTTCGTGGACGGAATTGCGGGGATTAACACGATTAAAATGAATGTTTATAACGAACTGGGAGAGCAAGCTCTACCGGGAGAAGGTCGTTTGGGGAGTGGACTTTGCGGAAATGTAATTCACGATATTGCACAAAAATTCACCGAAAATCTCGCGGAAATTAAACAGAAAAATAATTTTGATTTTATTATTTGTGGAGTTGGCGGAATTATGACTGCGGATGATTTTGCGGAGCGTTTTAAAGGTGGAGCAGATATTGCGATGTCGGCGACAGCGGCGATGTGGAATCCGCTTTTGGCAAGTGAATTTCACGCGAAATTTGGAGATAAATTTAATTAAAATCCCGCGAAAAAAATCTTTAAGTCCGGACTTAATCCAGGATTCAGGACAAAATAGATCTAATTTTTCTTCTGACTTTTTTTGTGAGAAAAAAAGTAACAAAAAACTCACCCCTGTCAGAAATTTACAATTTTTTATTAATTCATTTTGCGAAAACTTCGCAATGGTCTAAAAATTCGCGAAATTTTCCTAATGGTTTTGTGACCAAGAGGAATCTATAACTATCTTACAAGGTGCTCGTTTTTATGCACCATTCATTAAAAAAATTCGGTAAATTTCTGAAATGGGGATTTATTGGAATTAATTTTATAATTTTGCTAAATTCTTTTTGTGAAAAAATTTATTTCAAACCAGCTCGGACCAAATTTCACCGTCAAAACGGCTTGGCGAGCTTTTTTAAATATTCGTTTTTTGTTTTCTAAACCTTATTCCAGTTCTTTCTTGAAAGGCAAGGAAGTTAAATGTGATTTTCCGCGAAATTTTCAAACAAAAAATTATCTCCTTTTTAACGCGGCGCGGACAGCGCTTGGGGAAATCGCGAAAATTGTAAAAACAAAGAAAAAAGTAGGAATTCCGGCGGTTTGTTGTGCGGTGATGGCGACCCCTTTTCTCGCGGAAGGATTAGAAATTGAGTGGCTGGATTGTGATGAAAAAGGACTTTTGGATTTAGAAAATTTCGCGGAAAAAGCGGATAGAATCGGAATTGTTTTAGTGCCACACACTTTTGGATTACAAGTTGATATGCAGAAAATTTCTAAAATTTCCCGCGAAAAAAATATATTTGTTATCGAAGATGGCGCTCATTCTTTCGCGCCAATCTCCAAATACGCAGACGCGAAAATTCTCAGCTTTGGGCGGGAAAAAGATGTATCATGTGTTTCTGGTGGAGCGCTTTTGTGGCATGACGACAGTCAATATGCGGAAAATTTCGCGGGAATTTCTTTACCACCAGCAAGTAAAATCTGGACTTTAAAGCATCTATTTCAACCACTTGTTCTAGCAATATCTTTGCGGTGGTGGTTTTATGGAGGGCGATTTTTTGCGGGAATTTGGTCTAAATTAAAACTTTTTCCGCGGGCGGTTACTTCTTCCGAAAAATGTGGAGCAGAAGATTTTCCGCGAAATTTTTTACCGCGAGCAATCCAGGAAGTTCTAAAACAATCTTTATCTCGTCGCGAATCAGATTTAGCTCATCGCCAAAAAATCGCGGAAAAATGGCAATCAGTTTTGCCAAAACTTTTCCCTAAAGCGCAGATTATCGTGCCGGAGAATTTTTTTCGCGTAATTTTGACCAATGTTGACCGCGCGAAAATCAAAAAACGCGCAAAAAGTTTAGGGTTCGATTTAAACGAATGGGACGGTGAACCAATTTCTCCATTGGGAGTAAATCCCGCGAAATTTTCCTACAAAACAGGGGATTGTCCGCAAGCTGAAAAATTTATGAAAAATTACATTACTTTACCGACAAATGTGCGGGTTTCAGTGAAAGATGTTGAAAGATTCGCCAAAAAATTTCGCGGAACTTTTTAAAACTTTGAAACAGTTTAAATATCTTAAACAATTGGTGATCCAAAATCTTCATCCTCCTCTAAACTCGGTCCGGAATTTCCG
>CAZYIR010000006.1:0-2637 GCA_964647165.1 uncultured Candidatus Peribacteria bacterium | reverse complement strand
CTAATTCTTTTTCTAAACGATCGCGAATTTGACGACTTGTCACAAATTTCCCTTCTCTACCCGCAAAGGGTGAATCGTTAACCATAAATTTCATCGACAATGATGGCGGATCAACTTTAATTGCCGGTAATGGCTCGGCTTCAGCATCTCCCGCAATGGTTTCTCCTACATAAATATCTGAAATTCCCGCAATAGCAACAATGTCTCCCGCCACCGCTTCCTCCGTGGGAATTCTTTTCATTCCTTGAAAAGTAAAAATTTTCGCGATTTTTCCACTTCGCCTACTCCCTTCCGGTGTCAAAATTGAAATATTCGCGTTAGTTTTAATAGATCCGGAAGTCACTCGACCAATTGCAATTCGTCCTAGGAAATCATCGTAAGCCAAAGTTGCAGGTTGCATACGAAAAGTTTCATCTAGCTTTTGCGGAGCAACTGGAACATGTTCCATAATGAAATCCAGTAAAGGCGTAATATCTTTTTTCTCATCATCAACATTTAAAACCGCTACTCGGTCTTTGGCGACAGCATACATATACGGAAAATCCAGTTGTTCATCTGTCGCCCCTAATCTCGCGAATAAATCAAAAACTTGATCTACAACCCAATCCGGTCGTGCTGCTGGTTTGTCGATTTTATTGATAACAACTAACACTTTCATTCCTTTTTCCAGCGATTTTTTTAAGACAAATTTTGTTTGCGGCATTGGTCCTTCATATGCATCTACAACTAAAACCGTGGCCTCCACAGTTTGCAAAACTCGTTCTACTTCACTACCAAAATCAGCATGTCCAGGCGTATCTACAATGTTGATTTTCGTTCCTTTATAAGAAATCGCGGCATTTTTCGCGTAAATTGTAATTCCTCGTTCTTTTTCCTGATCATTGGAATCCATAGCGCAGTTTTCTACTTCATCTCGAGCATCTTTATTTTCATCAGCAGCTAAAAGTCCATCTACAAGAGAAGTTTTCCCATGATCAACATGTGCAATAACCGCGATATTCCGAATTTCCATTTTTAAAATTTTAAAATAATCTTTCATGTTATAAAGATTTCAAAAAGAAAGTCAAAGTTTCCAAAGCTCCGCGAAAAAATTATATATAAACTTATTTTTATAATTATAATCCCATTTCTAGTGTATTTAGCGTTTATTATAAAAAAAATTCGCGGGAATTTTCATTGACGAAAAACAATAAAAAAAAGATAATTTTCGAGGTATATTTTACTTTTTAGCCCCCACAAAATGGATAAAATTCTCAATGATCTCGGACAAAATGTAGCTATTATCGGTGCTCAGTGGGGAGATGAAGGAAAAGGAAAATTAGTTGATTCATTTAGCGGACATTTTGATATTGTCGCGAGATTTTCAGGGGGGGCTAACGCCGGACACACAATTGTAGTTGACGGGAGAAAATTCGTTTTTCATCTTTTGCCGTCAGGATTGTTGCACGAAGGAACGATCGGAGTTATTGGAAATGGAACAGTTGTAGATTTACTTGATATGGCTCAAGAACTAGATGATTTGAAAGCTGCGGGGTTGACCGATGTTGATTCTCGCGTAAAAATTTCTTTGCGGGCGCATGTTCTTTTGGATTACCACAAAAAAATTGATAACGAACTGGAACGACGCAAAGGTGATAAAAAAATCGGGACAACCGGTCGCGGAATTGGTCCGGCTTATGCGGATAAAGCAGCTCGTCGCGGGATTCGTTGTGAAGATTTATTGGACGAAGAATTATTTGTAGAAAAAATTCGCGAAAATTGTAAATTGCATGCTAAACTTTACGATTTGGATTTAAATCCTGAAGAAGAAATCGCTAAACTGCTGGAAATAAAAGACCGAATTAAGCCATTACTCTGTGATACGCGAAAATTTTTGTATGAAGAAATTAAGAAAGGCAAAAAAGTTCTTTTTGAAGGAGCACAAGCACACCAATTGGACTTAGATCACGGAACTTATCCGTTTGTGACAAGTTCGCCGGTTTCGACTGGTGGAGTTTGTACTGGATTGGGAGTCGCTCCTAAAAATATTTCCGGAGTTATCGGAATTGCCAAAGCCTATTGTACGCGGGTTGGTTCAGGCCCGTTCCCTTCAGAAATTGGTGGAGAAAAAGAAGAAGACTTGCGACAGCGTGGACACGAATTTGGAGCAACAACCGGTCGTCCACGACGATGCGGGTGGTTTGATGCAGTAGCAGTGCGAAATTCTGTGGAAACGGCGGGAATGGATATGATTAATTTAACAAAGCTTGATGTTCTATCCGGGTTTGGTGAAATAAAAGTTGCCACAAAATATGTTTTAGATGGCCGCGAAATTTTCACTGTTCCAACTACTCGCAAAGCTATTCAGAAACTGGAAGTTGAATATAAAACTTTCCCCGGCTGGGAAGAAGACATTTCACAAGTTTCCAGTTTTGAAGAACTTCCGGAAAATGCGCGAAATTATGTTTTGGCACTAGAAAAACTAATTAATTGTCCAATTCGAGCTATTGGTATTGGTATGGAACGAACAGCAATTATTTTTAGATAGGAAAATCAAAAAAAAATCCCCGCGAAATTTTAAATTTCCTTATAAGTTCGCTCATTTCTTCTTTTGAGATATTTTAGAAGAATTTCCTCGCCATTATCAAAATAAATTAT
>CAZYIR010000005.1:0-3810 GCA_964647165.1 uncultured Candidatus Peribacteria bacterium | reverse complement strand
CATCTTCAATTAAATTCTTAATTATTTTATTTCTGCGATCAACAACATCAATGGCTAGGCGCAATTCAACCAATAATTGTAAAACATCTTTATAAGTAGTACTGTCGTGACTTAAATAAGTTTTAATTTCGGTGATTTTGATTTTTATATAATCTGCAAGTTCTTGGCGAGTATTATCAGCGGTTAGATTAGGAATCTTTACACATTTCTGAACTTCTTGATGTAAGTTTTTAATTGAATTCATTTTTCGCGGGATTATAAATCATTTAGAATTTGTGAAACACCATAAACATAGCAGTATAATGTTTTAAGGACTTTCCAACTATTTAAGTAATCTTTATAATATATTTCTCCTTGCTGTTCGGCTGTTTTTTCATTTTTTTCGTATTTAGAAATTATTTCCCATAATTTAGTTCTTGTGAACCTTGCGAGATCTGCTGTTTTTGTTGATTCTTTATGCGGATGTAAAGTTTTTGCCTTTTTAATTACATCAGATAAAGATAATTTTTCTTCTTTTTCGAATAATTTTTTAGTTAAGTCTGGAAAAAAATCAGTTATATCAGCAGGTAGAGCTTCTACCGCGGGAATCATTTTTAAGGTTTCAGAAAGATTTACAGGTATTTTAATCATCTTTTTTAAGTTTAAGATTTCAGAAATATTTTTAGATATTGTATTTACAGAAGCATTTCTTCTAGGTATTCCTAAGGTTTCAGAAGCAGTTTTAGGTGTATTATTCGGTTGTTTGGCTTCATGAAAATTCATAAATTCATTCATTTTTTGGTATTTAAGAAACGGTTATTTATTTACTTGTGTTTTTTGATTTTGTCAAGTTGTTTTGCGATTTTTTATAAATTTTGTCCGTGGCATTTTTTGAATTTCTTACCACTACCACACGGACATGGTTCATTTCGTCCGATTCCTTCATATTTCTTCCCTAATTTTTCAGCGACTATAGAGTTTCCTGGAGAATCGGATTGAAAATGTTTTTCACGAGAATTAATTGAATTACCACTCTGTAAATTTCCTTCGATTTGTTCTTCATTGGTTTGGGTATCAGAATAATCAGTTGTTTCCATTTCAAAATTTCGCGAAATTTGCACCAAAAATAGATTAGTAATGGCTGTTCTGCGGATATTAAATAAAAGATTTTTGAACATCAAAAATGCTTCTCGTTTGTATTCCATGACCGGATCTTTTTGCGCATATCCGGATAAAGATACGCGATCTCGTAGATTTGTCATATCATTGATATGGTTAAGCCAAAGTTCATCAATTGATTTCAATAAAATATAACGCATAATTTTGTCAGCGTCTTCCGGTGGGAAACTGGCTTTTTTCTCTGCCCAGCGTTCTTGTAGAAGTTTTCTTAAAAATTCGCCAATTTCTTTTTTGTATCGTAATTCTTTTAATTTATTTTCTAAATCTTCAATATCAAGATCAGACCATAGTCCCGCGAAATTTTCAGCAATTTCTCGTAAATTGGTTTGGCTGTCTATTTGGTTTCCCGGAATGTGATTTTCAATTATTGTGTCAATAAATCCCGCGAAAATTTTTTCCAAATCTTCATGAATATCTTCAGATTTCAACAATCTTGCCCGTAAAGCATAAATTTTTTCGCGGTGAACATTCATTACATCATCGTATTGAACAACATGTTTTCGTGCATCAAAATGAAAAGCTTCAATTTTTTTCTGTGCATTTCGGACAGAATTGGAAATCATTTTGTTTTGAATTGCTTCGTCTTCAGCAATTCCTAAAGTTTCCATCATTCGCGACATTTTTTCTCCACCGAAACGCCGCATTAAATCGTCTGTCATAGAAACATAAAACTGCGTAAACCCTGGATCACCTTGTCGTCCAGATCGTCCGCGCAACTGATTATCAATTCGGCGTGATTCATGTCTTTCGGTTCCGATGATGGCTAATCCGCCAAGTTCGCGAACTCCTTCTCCCAGTTTTATATCAGTTCCGCGCCCCGCCATATTTGTAGCAATTGTAACCGCACCTTTTTGTCCGGCTTTTTGGACTATTTCAGCTTCACGAGCATGTTGTTTAGCATTCAAGACATTATGTGGAATTCCCGCGAATTTTAAAGCATTACTTAACGCTTCGGATTTTTCAATGGAAACCGTTCCAACTAAAACAGGTTGCCCTTTTTCATGTAAGCGTTTTACTTCGCGAGTTATAGCTGTGAATTTTCCTCGTTCGTTTTTAAAAATTTTGTCTGGTAAATCTTCACGAATAACCGGTTTATTTGTGGGAATAACAATTGTGTCTAGGGAATAAATTTTCGCGAACTCTTCAGCTTCAGTTTCCGCAGTTCCGGTCATTCCGGCCAATTTTTTATAAAGTCGAAAATAATTTTGAAAAGTAATTGTCGCCAGAGTTTTACTTTCGCGCTGAATTTCCACATTTTCTTTAGCTTCCAAGGCCTGGTGAAGTCCGTCAGAATATCGTCTCCCCGGCATAATCCGACCTGTAAATTCATCAACAATCAAAACTTCACCGTCTTTAACAACATAATCACGATCTTTTTCAAAAATTATTTGAGCTTTTAAAGCATTTTCAATGTGATGAACTTCTTCAAAACCGGCGTCAGTATAGATATTATCAACGCCTAAAAATTTCTCCATTTTGGCAATTCCTTCTGGGGTCAAAGTTACCGCTTTTAATTTCAAGTCGACATTATAATCGACATTTTCTATCAAATTGGGAACAAATCTCGCGTATTTTAAATATTTTTCAGTGCTTTCTTCGGCTGAAGTGGAAATAATTAAAGGTGTTCGTGCTTCGTCAATTAAAATAGAATCAACCTCATCGATAATAGCATAATTTAATTCGCGCTGAACAAGGTCTTCAACTCTTTGCGCCATATTATCGCGTAAATAATCAAATCCAAATTCATTGTTTGTTCCGTAGGTTATGTCAGCTAAATAAGCGTCTTTTCGGTCTTGTCCTTGAATTTCGTGAACAACAACTCCGGTACTCAATCCACAAAAATCGTATAGCGGTTTCATCCATTCGGCATCTCGTTTGGCCAAATAGTCGTTTACCGTTACCACATGGACTCCATGCCCGGTCAAAGCGTTTAGGATAACCGGTAGAGTACAAACCAAAGTTTTTCCTTCTCCGGTTTTCATTTCCGCGATTTTTCCTTGATGGAGGACAATTCCCCCGATTAATTGAACATCATAATGAACCATATTCCATTCTTCTTCTTTTCCTTGAACTTCAAATTTTTTACCGACTAAACGACGAGCGGCATTTTTAATTCCCGCGAAAATTTCCACCATTTTGGAGTCAACTTTTGCAGGATTTTCAGTCAGTTCTGTTTTCCAGTCGGCAAATTTTTGACGAAGTTCTTCATCAGTTAGTTTTTTAAATTCTTCATCTTGTTTATTTATTTTAGGGACAATTTTTTCCAGTTTTTTTATTTCACGGGAGTTATAACTTCCAAATATTTTTTCAAAGGTTTTTTGTAAATCCATCTTATTCTTTCTAAATTTCGCGAAGATTGTAGTTCTTTTTTAAAATTCAGCAAAATTTCGCGGAAAATCAGTTGACAAATTAGTGTTATTCCTTATTTTTGCGTTGTTGTTTGTTTTGTATTTTATATTTTTAAAAATTATTTTAAATGAAAGAACGAAACTATACTCTAAAAAAATGGAATGAAGAAATAAAAAAGTTTGGCGGAGAACAAGAATCTAGTGAATATGGTGTTCCTGTAGGTGCAGTAGTAGTAGATCCTGAACGACTGAGAAAGATACTTGGGGGAAAAGAGGGGAAGGGGAAAAAAAAAAAAAAAAAAAA
>CAZYIR010000004.1:0-2327 GCA_964647165.1 uncultured Candidatus Peribacteria bacterium | reverse complement strand
TTATTTGGTTGCGCTCGATTTTGATGGGAAAAAGGAATCGTATGGTTTAGCGGTTGCGGATTTATCAACGGGAGATTTTCGGACGGCGAGTTTTGACAGTCTTTTTGATTTTTTGGATGAAATTTGGAAACTAAATCCCCGCGAAATTTTGATTCCGAGTGAAATTTTTGATGACGAGAAATTTTGTAGCAAATTGCCAAACGCGCTTAAAACTCCGCGCAAATTTCCGCGAAAAAATTCTGATGAACTTTTGAAAAAACATTTTGGAGTAACGAATTTACAAGTTTTCGGGATTGAAAAACTGGAAATTCTGATCCGAGTTTCTGCGGAAATTTTGGACTATTTACAAGAAACTCAACAAAGCAAACTTCCGCATTTTCGAAAACTTGTGAAATATTCAACTCGCGAAATAATGCCGCTCGATATGCAAACAATGCGTCATTTAGAAATTTTTGAACCAATTTTCGCGGGCGAAAAACATTCGACTTTGTGGTCGGTTTTTGAAAAATCAAATACGGCAATGGGGAGTCGAACTTTGCGACAATGGCTGGCAAATCCGCTTTTGGATGTGGAAAAAATTCGCGCTCGCTCGGAGGCGGTTGCCGAGTTGGTGGAAAATTCAAAAATTCGCGGGATTTTAGACGAAAATTTAAAAAAGATTTGCGACTTGCAACGCGTCATCGCACGAATTGCTGTTAATCGCGGGAATGCCCGAGATTTGGTTTTTTTGCGGAATAGTTTAGCGGTTTTCCCTGTTTTATCGGAAGTTTGTCAGCTGGCAAGTTCCGCGAAATTAGCCGAAAAATCAGAAATTTTTCCTCAGTTTCAACAACTTTGGGAAAAATTGGAAAAATCTCTCAACGATGATCCCCCGTTGGAAATAACGGCTGGTGGAATTTTTCGTGACGGATATTCCGCGAAATTAGATGAATTACGCGGGTTGAAAAAAAACGCAAACGCGTGGCTTGAAAATTTTCTCGCGGAAAAAAAGAAAGAATCGGGAATTGATAAAGTGCGAATTAAGTTTTCTAAAACCTTCGGATTTTGTTTGGAAGTTTCCAAAGCTGCCGCGAAAAATGCGCCAGAATCATGGATGCGTCGACAAACTTTGGTTAACGCCGAGAGATTTACGACGCCCGAACTCGCGGAATATGAGACAAAAGTGCTTTCCGCAGAAACTGAGGCCTACGAGTTAGAGCATAAAATGTTTCAGGAATTGCGGGCGGAAGTAATGAATTTCGCGGGGAAATTGCAAGTTGCTGCACAAGCGATTGCGGAAATTGACGCGATTTTAACTCTGACGAAAACAGCTCAGCGTTGGCGTTGGACGAAACCGGAATTTTTGGAAAATTCGCGGGTTTTGAATATCAAAAACGGACGGCATCCCGTTGTGGAAAAAATTTCTACGGAACGATTTATCGCGAATGATTTATTTTTGGGGACTCCAAGTTCCGCGAAATTTTGGCTAATAACTGGACCGAATATGTCGGGGAAATCCACTTTTTTACGACAAAATGCGATCATAATTTTGCTCGCGCAAATTGGGAGTTTTGTACCAGCGGAAAAATGTGAAATGGGAATTGTTGATCGAATTTTTACCCGCGTGGGAGCAAGTGATAATTTGGCGGCAGGGAAATCCACTTTCTTTGTAGAAATGGCGGAAATGTCACATATTCTTAACGCGGCGACTGATAAAAGTTTTATAATTCTTGATGAAATTGGACGCGGAACTTCCACTTTTGACGGGATTTCTATTGCTTGGGCAATTACTGAGTTTTTACATAATAAAGTTGGCGCGAAAACGATTTTCGCGACACATTATCATGAATTGATTGACTGTGTGGACAACTTAAATTTCGCGGAAAACTATCATGTTGCCGTCGCGCAAAATGACGAAGAAATTATTTTTCTGCGAAAAATTAAAAAAGGTGGAATTTCCGATTCTTTCGGAATTGAAGTTGCGGCTTCAACCGGATTTCCGAAAGAAGTCATTGCTCGGTCTCGCGAAATTTTGAAAAAACTGGAAGCGGAAAATATTGGCAATATTCAACCAAACTTGTTTTCAGCGCCCAGAATACGCGAAAAAATTGTGGAAATGAAACTAGAATCAGAAGTGGAAAAACTTTTGGCGGAAATAAATCCGGACGATTTATCACCGCGTGAGGCGCTGGAAAAAGTTTATGAGTTGAAGAGGAAATTAAAAAAATAAAAATTTCGCGGAGATTTTTTAAAACTCCCGCCGATCTACCATCGCTTTAGAAAGAGTTCCCGCGTCAAGATAATCTAAATCTCCGCCAGTTGGAATTCCACGCGCAAGTCGCGAGATT
>CAZYIR010000003.1:0-1988 GCA_964647165.1 uncultured Candidatus Peribacteria bacterium | reverse complement strand
CAACAAAAATGCGAAATAATTTCTGTTGATTCTCGACAAATTTTTCGCGGAATAAATATTGCTTCAGCTAAGATTTCAGAACAAGAAAAACAGGGGATTCCTCATTACGGTTTGGATTTGTGTAATCCGGATGAAGAATTTACAGTGGTTGATTTTCAGCGTTATGCTTTTCAAAAAATCGCGGAAATACAAGCGCGCGGAAACCGTGTTATTTTATGCGGAGGAACCATGTTATGGCTAGATGCTGTGAGCGAAAATTATATTTTTAAGCAAAAGAAAAAAGACAAATCTACAGAAAAGGGAACTCCCAAGTGGCCAGTTTTTAAAATAGGATTACATTGGAAACGGTCTAAAATTTATAAAAGAACAGATCAACGATCAGAAATTCTTTTTCAAAAAGGTTTAATTTCTGAAACTCGCGAAATTTTAGAAAAGTATCCAAATATTACACAAAGTGCTTTAACCAGTTTTGGATATTTGGAGATTCGTGATTATTTAAACGGAAAAATATCTTTGGAACGAGCTTTGGAACTTAACAAGCAAAAAAATCGTAAATATGTAAAGCGTCAGTTAACTTGGTGGAGAGGACGCGAAGATGTAAATTGGGTTAAAGCGAAGGATTTATAAATTTTTCTGAAATATATTAAATTAAACTTGAAAAATTTCGCGGAGAAGTTTTTCTGTTTTAATTTTTTTTAATATTTTTATAATTTTAATGAATATTTTTATAACCCCCTTTCCAAATGATAGTAAAAAATCCGCTTGAGATTATGCAGGACGCAATGCGTTCGAATTATGCGATTGGTGCGTTCAATGTAAATAATATGGAAATTACACAGGCGATTGTGGCCGCTCACTGGGCCAAAAGAGCTCCGTTAATTTTACAATTATCCAATGGTGCGCGAAAATACGCGAATACGACAATGTTGGTGGATATTATTAAGTCTATGGAAAAACAGTATCCTGATTTACCAATTATCATTCATCAAGACCATGGGGATTCTTTGGAAACTTGTATTAGTGCAATCGAGGCAGGGTTTAATTCAGTTATGATTGACGCTTCGGCTCTTCCTTTTGAAGAAAATATCGCGAAATCTAAAGAAGTTGTAGATTACGCTCACAAACGAGGGGTAATTGTAGAAGCAGAATTAGGAACATTAGCCGGAATAGAAGAACATGTTTCTGTTGATGCTAAAGACGCAAGATTAACTGATCCGACAGAAGCAGTTGAGTTTATTGAACGAACAGGTGCAGACACTTTGGCTTGTGCGATTGGGACTTCTCATGGAGCGTATAAATTCGCGGGAGCTTGTAATGTCGATGTGCCAAGAGTGGAAGCTTTGACAAAGGTTTTGCCGAATACTCCATTAGTAATGCACGGATCATCGAGTGTTCCTCAAAAATATGTTGAAATTATAAACCAATATGGAGGAGATTTGGCTGGAGCCAAGGGAGTTGACGAAGAAACAATTGCCGAAGCGGTTAAATTTGGAGTTGCCAAAGTTAATATTGATACAGATTTAAGATTGGTAATGACTGCGGTTATTCGAAAAACTTTAGCAGAAAATCCAAAACTATTTGATCCGCGAAAATACCTTGGACCGGCCCGAGACGAAATTCAAGCAATGGTTGAGCATAAAATTGATGTATTGGGTTCAGCTAATAAAATTCGCGGTTAATCTAATAAAAAGTTTGTTTAAATTTATAGGGCATGGCTATTACGGATGTGCCCTATTTATTAAGTTTTTATAAAACCTGAAATTATTTTTCAAATAAAGTCATCTTAAAAATTTTTCGCGAAATTTTCACTTGCGTGATTTTTTTGAATTATTAATATCTCGGCAGTATATTGTGCAGGCGTAGCTCAGCTGGATAGAGCACCGGTCTTCGGAACCGGGTGTCGGGGGTTCGAATCCCTCCGCCTGTACCACTTTTGGATTTGATTATGTCCACTCCGCGAAATTTTTTGATTTTCCTATCTAAAAATA
>CAZYIR010000002.1:0-8152 GCA_964647165.1 uncultured Candidatus Peribacteria bacterium | reverse complement strand
CCTGCTCTAAATTTTAATGAAATTGGCAATGGAGCAATTGTCACTTGGGGGATTGACGGACGAACAGACAGCAATACTCTTGAAGGAAATTTTCGCGAAAACGAAAAAGTAACCATCCCCTTGTATTGGGATAATACAAATTATGCAACCGAAGCTACTTCAGTAACAGATATGACAGCAACTGAAAGGAAGGGGCTTGAACTCAGTTTCCCGGATAATCCACAATTAAAATCCGACTATAATGATCAAGTGGCTATTGTTTGGTCAGTTTCGCGAAAAAATAGCGCTGGGAAATATGAAACATGGATCCCATCATCTAGTGATCCCGCTAATCCCTGCGCAAATGGATCAACCTATTTTTGTGGAACAGATTTGTGTAATAATTCTAGTAGTTCTTGTTCCGGCTCTACTCACTGGACCAATGGGATAATTGATTTTGGGGACAATAAAAGCGGCTTGGTTCTGCCTGGGAATACCACAACTGATTTGAAAAGTTTTATGAATGACGCAACCTCTTCTAATTATGAAATATCTTTCCAGCCGGTTTTGCCATTCACAGACAATAACGACCAACCATTTCCTACATTAAATTTTAAACTAACGGGAACTGGAAATGGTTTAAAAATCCCGCGAAATACTTACACAATTATTTCCAAAGTAGATTTGGGGGATTTTGAAAAAACAGAAACAACAAACCTTAAAGAAAAACCATCAATTGGGGCGTTTGATTATTTGATTTTTAAGTAATTTCCAAATTTTCGCGGGAATTTGATTTATTTTTCGGAATATTCGGAATATCATATCCAAAATGTGATTTAAATATGTTATTTACTTTAAATACATAGTTAGGATCGGTAGCGTAGCCAGCTTGTTTTATTTCTAATAAATACAAAAAAGGTGTTCCCCCGGTTTTAAAGTTTTCTCGCGCTGACTTATATCGCTTGTATTTATGAATAAATTTTGCATACCCAATCGCCGAATCAAACATTGACGAATATCCGCGAAATTTTGCTGATTCATTTTCAAGACCGTTTCCATAATCCTCTTTTGTCGCCAAATTTCCCGTACTTGGTCCATCCCAGTCTTTACTGGCTTTTATTCCGAAATAATTATTATATGGTGCATGTTTTCCATTTTCTGATTCCAGAGCGGCTTGTGCGTAAATCACTTCCCAAGGTAAATTATAAGATTCTCCAACAGACTTTGCGATAACCTCCATTTTTTCTTTAAAATTCATAGTTTCCGTTAGGCCCAATTCTGCTTCTTTTTGACGGGCGATTTTTTCGCGGTTATCTCGCTGTTTTTGTTTTTTAAGGAATTCCGTTCGTTCCTTATTTGCTTCGTCTAGAGTTAAATTTTCCAATTGCTTCGAATTTTCCGCGAATTTTTCAAGTAATTTGATATGGCTATATTCTTCTGGTGGTGAAACTTCGTTGTTTTGTTGATCTTTAACAAAAGAAATAAAATTTTCGCGGGATTTCTCATTTTCGTCTGTTTTTGGTGGACCAATGAAAAACTCTATTTTTTCTCCACCTTTAATTGCCTTATATTTAGGGTTTCCATATCCAATTTTCCCATCTTTTCGTCTCGCTCCATACGCATAGGGAACGCTATCTAGAACTACAAATTGTTGTTTATTAGAAACTTTTGGGAAAAAATTTGCTAATCCCAAAACCAAATAAGCATTTTTATTCCCGCGAAAATTTACTATTCCGTCAACAATAAATAAAGTTCGCAACTCTTCAGCACTTCTTTTTAAAAATTCTGAAGCGGGAATTTTATCAAATCCTTCGGGAAGTTTTTCGCCGTTTTTTGCCATCTTTATAGCGCTATCTATTTGCTTTTGATTACTGTATTCAGTAGATCCTGGAGTGGATTCTACTTTTGTTTTTAAATTGTTAAGCGAGTTATGTGTTTTTAAGGATTCTTTTTTTCTTAATGATTCACTTTGTTTGCGTTCTTTGATATATTCATCAGCATACGGTGCACCAGACGGAACACTTTTCCATTGCCAACAGAATTTAGCGTTAAAATTTCGCGGAATTTTTAATAAATTTTTCATTTTTATAAATTGATCTCTAGATTATACCAGAAATTCGCGGAAAATTCAACTAAAAAAATTGAGTTCGAACTTTAAAACAGCTAGAGTTTGCCAGTAAGTTCGAACTCTGATTTTTTTAAAATCCCGCAAAATTATGAAAAAAAACTTTTGGTCGGATTTGGAAAAACCAATTTTGGTTTTGGCACCAATGGCAGGATATACTGAATCGCCGTTCCGCCGAATGGTTAAAGAAATTGAACCGTCGGTAATTCTGGTTTCCGAACTGATTTCCTGTGAAGCAATTCGTCATAATAACGAAAAAACTCGACGAATGATTGAATTTCACCCCGACGAAAAAAATTATTATGGCGTCCAACTTTTCGGTTCACGAACGGAATCTTTCATCGAAGCAGCGAAAGTTGTTGAAGAAATTGGCGCGGATTTCATTGACTTGAATTTTGGTTGTCCCAGTCCCAAAATTGTAAATTCCGGCAACGGTTCGGCGCTTTTGAAAGACCCTGATTCGTCAGCAAAAATGATTGAAAAACTTGTTAAATCAACAACTCTTCCCGTTACGGTCAAAATGCGTCTGGGATTTTATAACGACGAAGATTTAGTAAATTCCGCGAAAAATTTTGAATCAGCGGGAATTTCGGCTTTAGCAATTCACGGGAGAACGACTGTTCAAAAGTTTTCTGGACACTCAAATTGGGAAAAAATTTACGAAGTTAAAGAAAACTTAAAAATTCCGGTTATCGGAAACGGAGATATTGATTCTGCTGAAAAAGCTCGCGATTTTCTTCAAAATTTGGACGGAATTATGATTGGGCGGGCAGCGTTAAAAAATCCGTGGATTTTTAAACAATGTCGTGAAATTTTCGCGGGGAAACCCGTTTCTACCAAACCGGAAATCCGCGAACAACTGGCTTTTTTTCGTCGGCAAGCGGAACTTTCAACTGAATTTAAAGGAGAAAAATGGGCGATGATTGAATTACGCAAACATTTTGCACATATTGCTCGCGGGTTTCATAACGCCGCCAAGTTCCGCGAAAAATTGATTCGAATTGAGTCTTTGGCGGAGTTAGATAAGATTTTTGCAGAAATGTTAAACGAAGAAAAAATAGAAACTTAAAGTCCCGCCATATTCCGCAAGACAGTAACGAAATTTTGAAATTTTTTCCTAATTGGGGAACGAAAACAAACAACAAAAGTGCTTTAATATTGCCTCCCCTCCATTTCATCAGAGACGAAATTCCAGTGAACTAAATTTTTTCGCTTTTATTTGACGAAAAAATATAATTCGGGAGATATGAATTCTTCAGCGCCCAAAAACAATTCAAAAAAACGCCTAGAAATAGGGGTGGCTTGTATTTTTCGCGCAGGGAAAGTTTTGATCCAAACTCGTCCCGCCGGAAAATCTTTTGCCGGGAAATGGGAATTCCCCGGGGGAAAAATTGAAAACGGAGAACGCGCTCGAGACTGTGTTGCTCGCGAAATTAAGGAAGAATTGGGAGCTAAAATCAAAGTGAAAAATATGTTTTTTAAAGATACTCATTATTTTGATAATACGATCTTGGTTTTACTTTTTTATCGATGTTTTCCTCTCAACAATCAAGAAGAATTCAAACCTCAAGAAAACCAACAAATTAAATGGGTGGGAACAGAAAATTTCGCGGAAATCGATTTTTTACCAACAAACTATCGTATTTTGAAAAAACTTCGCGAACTACCGGAACTAAATCCTTAAATATTTTGAAATTCAACTTCAAATATCCCAATTCCAGTTTCATCAGGTTGAGAAACAACAGTCACTACCGCTTTTTGGGTATCTCCAACAACTTCAAATTGTTGATTATGACTTAAATTTAAATATTTAGAAGGGATTTTATATGGTTTATAATTAACTATTTCTTTTATAATTGCGCTTATTGAGAACATTGTTTTTGACTCCATTTTAAATAATTTTATTAAAATACATCGTTCTTTTAAATAATTTTCTGTTTTGTCAAATTGTTTTTTAAGAAAAAAAGACTACAATTTCCGCGAAATTTTGGTTAAACAATGAAAACTTCTCCTCGTTCTCTTAAGCTGGCCGTAGTCGTTCACGAACAATTACCGACAATTATTCAAAAACATTTAAGTCCTAACCAAATAGGTTTTTTAACAATTACTGGCGTGGAAATTTCCGGAGATTTAAGTGTTGCCAATATCTTTTTTACCACCATCGGCAGTGCCGAAAACGCTCAAAAGAATTTAGAGAAAATTTCGCGGAAAATTGTTTATGATTTACTAAAAATCGTTAAACTACGCCGAGAAATAAAACTTGTTTGGAAAAAAGACAACACTGGAAAAATCATCGACAAAATGTCCCGCGAAAAATTATAAATAAAATATTTTTTATGAAAAAAATCCTCATTGCCACCGGCAATAAAGGCAAGCTCCGCGAATTATTGGAAGGATTTACCATCTATAAAGCCGATAAGAATGTGAAATTTTTATCACTGAATGATTTTCCAGAAATTGACGACGAACCGGAAGAAAATGGTCAAAATTATCAAGAAAACGCTTTAATTAAAGCTAAATTTTTCGCGGAAAAATCAGGATTACCAACGATTGGAGAAGATTCGGGGCTAGAATTATCAGCTTTCCCTGATAAGTTTGGGCTGAAAACAAAACGCGAGATTCCCGCGAAAAATGATCGAGAATGGCTGGAAAAGTTTTTAGAAATTCTGTCCGCAACAACCAACCGTAAAGCCACTTTTTTTTCCGCAATTGCTTTTTATGATCCACAAAATTCTCGCGAAAAAATTGTTTTGGGAAAAACTTTGGGAATTATCACAAAATATCCTGAAGCTCCGCTTGAAACAGGAATTCCTGTTTCTGCGGTTTTCCGAGCCGACGATACTCAAAAAGTTTTTTCCGCTTTAAGTAAAGAAGAAAAAAATAAAATTTCTCATCGCGGGAAAGCTGTTAGAATGATGGCGGAGTTTTTAAAGAACTGCTAAAATTTCGCGGAAAAATGATGCACAAGTTACACAGATTAATTGAAAAACGAGTTTTTAAAAAAGAACAGAATTTTTTGAAAAAATTGAAAAAATCTTCGCATTTTTCTGAAAAAGAAAAACAACATATTCAGCAACATTTACACGACAACGGAATTCGCGAAATTATCCATATTTTCTTTGTTTTTTTGGCTTTAACTGGAATTTTTAGCCTGCTGGATTTTGTCTTTTTGGCAATTTCTGCTGTTTACAGTTATCTACAAGATTCCGCGAATTTTTGGTTGTTTTTTATTTTTTTAATCGCCAGTGGTGGATTTAAAGTTTGGTACGCTCACCTAACCCTTAAAAATTTTACTTGGTTTGATAAACTTTTATCAACTTTGCCTTATGTTGGAGCAAGTTTACTTCTGGTAAAAGGCTTGCAAAACGCCCCTTTAACTAAACGCGCTTTGTGGTTATTTCTTAAAAAACAACTCTAAAGTATGCCCCTTAAACTATATTTTTTCGGAAAATCTCGCGAAATTAACGAACGCGAAAACGAATTAATTAAACGTATTGGATTCCGCGAAAAAATAGAACTGGTCGCTCTTCCACAGGCCGGAACTCGTGATAACAAAAAAAATAAAACAATCGAAGCTGATAATTTTTTGTCCAAAATTAAAGAAAATCAATTTATAATCGCTTTTGATGAACACGGACAACAACTAAATTCATTGGAATTTTCGCGGGAACTAAAAAAAGCACTGGAAAACCATAAACAAGTTGTTTTTGTTATTGGCGGAGCCTTTGGTCTAGGAGAGAAAATTTTAAATAAAGCAAATCTCAAATTAAGTATGGGAAAAATGGTCTGGACGCGAAATTTGGCTCGGCAAATGGCTTTGGAGCAAATTTATCGAGCCTTGGAAATTGCTGGTGGATCAAATTTTCATAAATAAAAACCGATTCCTAATCATCTCTTTTTTCGCGATATTGAATAGCTTCGGCAATGTGTTGTGTTTTTATATCCCGCGAATTTTCCAAATCGGCAATTGTCCGCGCTAATTTTAAAATTCGATAAAAAGCCCGCCCTGATAAATTCATCTGTTGAACCGCCATTTTCATTAAATTTCGCGCTTCTTCATCGATCTTACAAAATTTTTTAACCAAAGGAGAAGTCATTTCGGAGTTGGTATTTATTTCCAAATCCTTAAATCGCTCTAATTGCCTCTCTCGAGCCAATTCAACCCGTTCTCGAATTTTCGCGGAACTTTCTCCTTCTTCCATTTGAGCTAATTTTTCAAAAGAAACTCGCGGTAATTCAATATGTAAATCTATTCTATCCAACAGTGGCCCCGAAATTTTGTTCCGATAACGAAAAACTTGGTGAGCCGAACAAGTACACTCTCGTTCCGGGTCGCCAAAAAAACCGCAGGGACAAGGATTCATCGCGGCAATCAACATTATTTGAGCCGGAAAAACAACCGATCCCGAACTTCGCGAAATTGTAATAATTCCGTCTTCCAGTGGTTGTCGTAAGGTCTCCAATGTTTTTGCTGGAAACTCTGGAAGTTCATCTAAAAACAAAACTCCGCGGTGCGCCAAAGAAATCTCTCCCGGTTTGGGAGGATTACCACCACCAACAATTGCTACTCCCGAAGCTGTGTGATGCACTGTCCGAAAAGGACGAGATTCAGCAACTGGAGATTTTTCATTTATTAAGCCCGCTATCGAATGAATTTTGGTAATTTCTAAAGCTTCTTTGATATTCAGTTTCGGCAAAATTGTTGCAAAACTTTTGGCCAACATTGATTTCCCCGAACCGGGAGGACCTGACATCAATAAGTTATGTCCTCCGGCAGCTGCGATTTCTAATGCTCTTTTGGCGTGTTCGTTCCCTTTAACATGTTTCATATCGTATTCCGATTCCCGCGAAAAATTTATGTTTTCCAGCAAATTTGTTTCTAAAGGAACTATTTCGCGAATTCCTGAAAAATGATCACACAATTCACGCAAACTTTTCACTGGAAAAACTTGTATATCTGAAATTAAACTGGCCTCTTTTGCGTTTTCCGCCGGCACAAAAATTTCGCTAAACCCTTTATCAGCTGCTCCTGAAGTTGTCGGCAAAATACCGGTAATTGGTCTTAGTTCTCCCGAAAATCCCAATTCCCCCACAAAAATTTGTTCATCAAATTTCGCGGGCAAGGTGATTTGTCCCGTAGCGTGTAAGATTCCTAAAGCTATTGCTAAATCAAATCGCGGTCCATGTTTCCGCAAATCAGCTGGAGCCAAATTAACTGAAATGATTTTATTAGGGAAAAAGTATCCAGAGTTTTTAATAGCAGATTTTACGCGTTCTCGAGATTCTTGAATTGCCGTGTCCGTTAAACCGACGATGTTAAATCTCGGTAATCCACGATGTAAATCAACTTCAATTTCCACTTCTTCCGCATTTAATCCCAATAAAGTCAACGATTTCAATTTTCCTAACATCACTTAAATTTATAACGAAACAAGACAAGTCTATCATTTTCTCTAAGTTCCGCGAAATTTTTAAAAAAATTAAACTTCAATTCTTCCCGTAAACAAAATAGCTTCTCCATTTTTTAAATTTTTTCGTATTTTCGCTAATTTCGCGAGATTTTTTCCATAAAACCTTTGCCCGCAAATTTCTTTTCCCAAATTTGTAAATCCTTCCTTTAACCAAAAAACATCGGCTTTAATTTTAGCCAGTTCTATAAAAATTTCGCGATGAATTTCATACGAATCACGCCCCAATTCCAACAAAGGAACTCCGACAAAAATTTTTCTTCCGCGAAATTTTGCCAAATGTTTAATAGCGGCCAAAACACCATTTGGATTCTGCGAATATAAATCACGCAAAATAACACCTCCGTTTTTCAACTTTTCAACATTCAGCGCTTTTTTAAGCGGAGGCAAAGTTTTGAGGTTTTTTTCAATATTTTCAATTTTACAACCTAATTCACGAGCTGTCTCTATTGCTAAAATGGCGTTATCAACAAAAAAATCCCCTCCCCAAGGCAAAATAAATTCGCGATCATAAAGCTTAAAAACAGTTTTATCTATCTCGCTTTTTAAAATTTTCGCGGAACTTCTGGATATACCGATT
>CAZYIR010000001.1:0-2687 GCA_964647165.1 uncultured Candidatus Peribacteria bacterium | reverse complement strand
TTTAAAAAACTAAAAAACAATATCAAAAAAGTTTGTAATAAACAAAAAACATCGGTGAGCTGCGGTTTGTAAAAATTTCGCGGAAAATTTATTTTGTTTTTTGAAGTTTAGCCAATTGTTATAATTATCCCCGATAGTTGGGAGCTTCTTTTAAAATGGAAACATCATGTGGATGAGATTCTTTTAAAGAAGCGGAAGTTATTTGAACAAATTGAACTCGTTTGCGTAATTCCGCGAGATTTTTAGCACCATTGTATCCCATAGAGCTTCTGATTCCACCACAAAGTTGAAAAATTTCAGTCTTAGCTGTTCCTTTAAATAAAATCTTCCCTTCAATTCCTTCCGGAACCAGTTTATCATCAGCTACATTTGATTGAGCATACCGCTCTTTTCCTCCTTTTTTCATTGCTGCAATAGATCCCATTCCGCGATAATATTTGTATGTTTTACCACCGGAATAAATCATTTCTCCTGGTGCCTCTTCTGTCCCAGCTAATAGTGAGCCAATCATGACACAATCCGCTCCAGCTGCCAATGCTTTGGCAGCATCTCCAGAATATCTTATTCCACCGTCGGCAATTAATGGAATTTTCGCGGGATTTGCTACTTTAGCGCATTCCATTATCGCTGAAAATTGAGGGACTCCTATCCCCGTAACCACTCGCGTAGTACAAATTGATCCTGGTCCGATACCAACTTTAATACCATCTGCTCCCGCTTCTATTAAAGCTTTAGCCGCTTCAGCACTAGCAATATTACCTGCTACAACATCTACTTGTGGGTAAGTTTTTTTAATATATTTAACACAATCAATCACTCCCTTAGAATGACCATGAGCGGTATCAACAATAATTACATCAACACCTTCCGCGACAATTAATTTTACTCGTTCTTCCATATTTTTCGCGGGACCAACAGCCGCCGCTACTCGCAAGCGTTTCCTTTTATCCTTGGTAGCTAGTGGAAATTCCTCATTTCTTTCAATATCCTTTCGCGTTAAAAGAGCTTTTAATGTTCCATCATTGTTTAAAATCAGCAATTTAGAATGTTTAGATTCTTCCAAAATATCATTGGCTTCAGAAAGAGTTATTTCTCCTTTGGCAGTCAATAAATCTTCAATTTTAGTCATTCTTTCCGCACAAGTCATATCGGCGTGTTTTTCCAGATAATCATTTCGTGAAACCATCCCCAAAACCTTTGTTTGCAGTGTTCCATCTTCCGTAATAGGAATTGATTTATAATGTTTCTCCAATCGGATAGAAATAACATCAGAAATCTTATGCTGTGGAGACAAAACAATTGGTTCTAAAATAAATCCGTTTTCAAATCTTTTTACCAAACGAACCATATGCGCCTGTTCTTGCGGACTGCAATTTTTATGAATTACCCCAATTCCGCCTTGCAGAGCCATTGTAATAGCCATTTCTTCTTCTGTTACAGTATCCATAGCTGCTGAAACTAAAGGAACTTTAAGGGTAATGTTCCGCGAAAATTTAGTTGTTAAGTCTACTTCCTTAGGTAAAACTTCCGAGTATTGCGGAACCATTAAAATATCATCAAAAGTTAAGGCGGTTGGTATTGTTTTATTCATCTGTTAAAAGATTATTTCGCGAAATTTATCATAATATTTTTTTAAAAGCAAAATTTTCGCGAAAAATTTTATATCGTTAATTTATCAACTCGGAACAATAACTAGGTGATCAAAATATTTTTTACTTAATAATTTAAATTTTCTTTTAGCCAAATTTTTAAAATCAATAAAACTCTGATTCTTAATTTCCTCATAAAAACCACTTTATTCAACTTCTGTAAAAACATTCTCTAACATTCTAATAAATTTACTAATACATTCTTCGCTTTCACACAACATATGTTCCTGTTTATAGAAATCTACAATCTCTTTGAAGTTTTCTTTACCTTTAAACAAAACATCAATATATCCATTTTGAATGTTTTTTAATTGTATTTTATCTAAAATATAGGTTTCTTGTAATCTAAATTTAAAACGCTCCGAATCAGTAAATTTCCCTTTTTTAAAATCTCTGTATAAAGCATTCAAAAGACTGATGTGTGGATCTGAATAAAGTAAAATAGTTGTAATTTTGGTGGAAACATTTTTTACCGTTTTGGAAATATTTGTTCCTCCTAATAAATAAGGCGTGTCATTCTTTAATTCAATATTTACTCGTCCTTTTTCAATTTGTCCTTTTCCGCGATTATAAATAAATAAATTTTTTCGCGTAAATTCAACCAAATCATTATCTAGGGCATAAATAATATTTTCTATGATTTTTGATAAATGTTTCTCATTTCTGAAATTTTTTTCTAAAGTCTCAATCGCTTTTACATCTGTTTGATTATCTATCAATAAACGTGAAAATTCTCTTCTTCTCCGCGAAAAATCAATTACTTCTTTCCATTTATCAGTATTTGTTCCCAAAAAAACATCTGTATCCAATGCAAATTTCCCGTCTTGTTTTTGAGCAACATCCTCTTCTATCCCTGAATCCTTTAAAATAAGTTCAATTAAATAATTTTTTCCGGTTCCAGACATTCCATCTATAGCTATTATGTGATTTGTTCTGTTTTTTATGTAATTAAATAAATCCACCTTGTTTTTTATTGTAACGGGGGCTTTTCCAAATTTTTCTTTATCTAAAATCTTCATTTTTTAAAAAGGATAAAAT